>CAZGVR010000073.1:4113-6776 GCA_964528945.1 uncultured Myxococcales bacterium | reverse complement strand
GGATGCGGTGCAGCGAAACACCGGCCACGAGGAGCTGCAGCACGAGGTAGAGGATCACGATCATCCAGCCGGCGCGCAGGAATCCGCCGAGCCGAGCGCGAGGCCAACCCGCCTTCCGCGCAACGGCGTCGCCGATTCGATTCGCGAGCTCCATCGGGCAGACCGTGCACCAGGCCCTGCCAAAGGCGAGCGCCACGGCGATCATTCCCGGCCACCACAGACCCCAGACGGCGAGCGTGGTGAGGTTCGTCTTGCGGAGCGTCATCAGCTCGTCCGGCGAGCGGGCCGCACCGACCCCGAATCCGATCGCGATCAAGGCGACCACCGCGGCGAGCGCGAGCCCCTGAAGGGCTGCTGGGAAGGCCGGCGAGCGCCACAGCCATCGAAGCGGGCGCGCGGCCAGCAGGTCGAGCTTCACCTGGGATGGGCTCATGACTCGTGTTCCTCCTCTTCACCGAGCACCACCTCGCGGTAGAGCTCCTCGACCCGAGCGCGCAGCAGGTCGAGCACTTCCTTGCCTTTCTTGGTGAGCGAGTACTCCTTGCGCGCCCGCGGCCCTGCATCGGCGTCGACCTTGAGCTCGAGCCAGCCCCGTCCCTCCATCCGGTTGAGCAGCGGGTAGAGCGTGCCCGGGCTCACCTCGTAGCCGTGGCGCCGAAGCTCCCGGATCACCCACTGGCCGAAGACGGGCTGCGCCTCGGCGTGGTGGAGGATGTGGACCTTCCAGAACGAAAGCAGGACCTCGCGCTCCAGCTCCTTCATGGCGCCTCCTATTACGATAACCGTAGTCGCTTTTCGACTATCTGTCAATCCCGATGCCTGCACCCCTGTCCCCGTTGACCGCCCAAGGAGCGCCGGATGGCTGGACGAACCGACCACTTTTTTCGCCAGAAGGTTACGGAGGCCGAGCTGGACCTGGCCTTCGAGCTGCTCGAGCTGGCCGACCGCAACCTGGCGCGCTCTTGCGGAGCGATCCGAAGATCACCTCCGTGAAGATCCTGGCGACGGCGGCGAGCACGTCCGCGCGGAAAGCGGCCAGGCGACGGATCTCGAAAGGGAGGGAGAGCACCCACTGCCTGATCGGAGCCGCGGGGAGGACGCGGTCCACGAGGTGAGCTGCCGTGTTCGACATGCGGCGGGAGGCGCAGGAAGGACAGATCCCGCGGTTCTTGCACGACAGCGCCACGATCGACTGTTCGCCGCAAACCTGGCATTGGAGCCTCACGAACCCGTGAACCGCGATTCCGCATCGGAGGTACCGATGGAACTCGTCCACCACGTACCGCGGCAGCGGCCTCTCGTACGACGCACGGGCGTGATCCACGAACGAGGCGAGATTCCCGCGCACGATCCGGTGGAGCACCGTGCCCTCCGGACGGCGCGGCTCCCTTGCTGCGATCCGGTCCACGGGCCGATCAGGGGGATGCACGGATCGCACCATTGTCGGGAAGCGCACATGTCCGTGGAAACAGGCGGGCGCGGCAAGGCGCGAGCGGCGGGCGCCGGCGGCCCCGCCGGGCCGACAATCCCCATTTCGTAAGGCACTTCGTGCCGGCCGGCTGACACACCCCGCCCCCGTAAACGGCCCGGCTCACCCGTCGAATCCTGTCCGCCTTCTGGTCCTTGCCGGCGGTTCGACGATCTCGATGTTCACTTGCAGGCCCGAGGGCTTCGCAGAACGCCTGACAGCATGGCGATGCCCTGCTCGGTGAAAGCGCAAGGCAGGTACTTCCGTTGCCGCCCGCGCCCGTTCTTCAAGGTCACGATTCGTGACCTTGGAGCTCCGGCCCCGATCACCCCAGGAGCCGCTTGAGCCTGGCGTGGCCCGCCCGGCTCACGGGCAGGCTCGTTCCGTCGTTCAGGATCGCGACGAAGCGGTCCTTGGTGTAGGGCTCGATGCGCTTTATGCGATCGAGGCGGACCATGGCCGAGCGGTGGATGCGGATGAAGTGCGAGGGATCGAGCGACTGCTCGAGGCTTGCCATGGTCTGGTGCTTCAGGAACGACCTGCCCCTCGAGTGGACCGACACGTAGTCGTCCTCGGCCAGCACGTAGTCTATGTCCTGTTCCTGGACGATCACGATGTTCGGTCCGTCCTTGATCACGATCCTGGTCACGTGCGAATCCGCGGGCCTCGCGGATCGCCGGATGCCGGGCGGCGGCGCCTTGTGGTCGAGGCGGGACAAGGCCTGGTCGAGCCGCTCCTTGGTGTAGGGCTTCAGGAGGTAGTCGAGGGCGTGCGCCTCGAACGCCCTGACCGCGTACTCGTCGTAGGCCGTGACGAAGATCGTGGGCACTGGCCGGTCCAGGAGCTCGAGCACCTCGAAGCCGTCCAGCTTGGGCATCTGGATGTCGAGGAACAGCAGGTCCACCTGCAGCTCGGCAACGGCCTTCACTGCCTCGAACCCGTTCTTGCACTCGGCGACCACCTCGACCTCGGGGTGGTCCTCGAGCATCTCCCTCAGGTACCGCTTGGTGCCCTCGCGGTTCTCCGTGAAGATCAGCACTCGGCGGTCGTTCCACCGCGGCGACCCGCCCCGCACCCGCTGCCCGGCAAGCGGCAGGTCCGGACACAAGTTCTCTCGGATCCAGTCGACCAGCCGCCGGAGCTTGGCGTCCGGCTCGTAACGGGCTCTCTCGGCGATGTTCTGCATGCGATCGAG
>CAZGVR010000073.1:0-4103 GCA_964528945.1 uncultured Myxococcales bacterium | reverse complement strand
TCTCCCTCAGGTACTCGCGGGCCAGAGGCTCGTCGTCGACGATGATGGCCCGGATGGTCACGCCGCTTCTCCCGGGATCGTGATGAGCACCTCGAACATGCCCGGCTGCCTGCTTACCACCATCCAGGCGTGCTTTCCATAGAAGGCGGCGAGCCTCTCCTCGACTATGGCAAGGCCCCTGCCAGTGCCAGTGCCAGTGCCAGTGCCCGGCCTCGCGGCCGTGCCCTGGTCCACGGGATTGGCGATGCGGATGGTGAGGTCCTGGTCCTTGGCGAGGGTCAGCCGTATGGTCCCGCCCTCCTCGAGCGTGGAGATGCCGTGCTTGACCGCGTTCTCGACCAGCGGCTGCAGCAGGAGCGGCGGAACGGGGTCGTCCAGGCATGACGGATCCACGCGCTCGTCCACGGCGAGCCGGTCCGCGAACCGCACGACCTCGATGTCCAGGTAGGTGCGCACAAGCGAGAGCTCCTCCCTGACCTGGATTGACCTCCTGTCGGACAGCCTGAGCGAGTCCCTGAGGAACGACGACAGGAGCTGGCACATGCGGCGCGCCCGCTCCGGGGAGATGGAGGTGAGCGCCGCGATCGAGTTCAGTGAGTTGAATAGGAAGTGCGGATTGATCTGGAACCTGAGCGCCCTGAGCTCTGCCTCGCGTGCGAGGATCCTGGCCTCCCGCTCGAGGTCCTCCACGCGGCGCGTCTCCTCCATGGCCAGGATCAGGTAGTGGAACACCAGCGACAGCACGAAGTAGCCCACACCCATGCCGAAGAGGATGCCGGCCTGCTCCGCGAGGCGGCTCCCAGGCGACACGTAGGCCACGGCGATCGCGAGCGCCGCCCACAGGCCGCCCGTGAGGACCGACGAGGCGAGCAGGCTGGTCAGCACCTGCACGAGCCGTCCCCCCTTGAGCGGCATGGCCCGGGCCATGTAGTAGGACGAACCGCACACGAGTGCGAACGGGACGCACAGGGGAAGGCCGATGCACAGCGCATGCGACCAGCGCATCCCGCCCAGGTGGAGGACCACGGCCGTGAGTGCTGCCATGGGCAGCCACGCCACGTAGTAGGCGATGCGGGCGCGCCTCGTGAACGACCCGGGCACGCCTAGTTCCGGATCTCCACGCCGCCCATGAGCGCGGATCCCTCTATCACCAGGAGCGGCCCGTCCCCGATCGAGGGCCGGGTCTTGTCCTCGAAGGCCCCCATGATCGGCGTCCCCCGCATGGAGACGCTCCAGTCCCTGGGCACGTAGATCTCGACCCCTCCCATCACGGTCCTCACGTTGATGGTGGCCGAGGCCTCCTTCATCCGCGCCTCGCGCAGATCGAGCTCGCACCCGCCCATGGTGCACGAGATGTCCCCGCCCACGAACGCCTTGGAGTCGATCCGCTCCTGCCGCCCGCCGAACACCACCCTGATGTCGAGCTGGTCCGTGGACACGGCCGGGGTCGTGCGCCGCCTCCGCGCGAGCGACGAGAGCAGGATGAGGAGCCCCGCGGCGATGATCCCGATGGGCCAGACGAGGCCCCACTCGAGCCTGACCACGCCGAGCATGTGCAGCTGGGCCAGTGCCCCGCCGCCCAGGAGCAGGAGGCCCCACGCCCGGCCGGCCCAGGTCCTGCTCCGGAAAAGCCTGAACACGCCTGCCAGGGCCGGGATGACCGGCCAGAAGTCCCACGCGTCGTGCCCGTGGAGGAGCCCCAGGTGTGAGAGCAGCACGGCCGTGCCCGCGAGCACGAGCACCACTCCCATGAAGATCCCGCCTCCCCTGTGATGCCCGTGATGCCTGTCAAACCTCGGATGAAAGGGTGGTACAGGCGGTATGGGCGGCATCGGCGGCGCCGGCGGTATCGGTGGCATGGGTGGCATGGGCTGGTCGCGCATGACTCGATCCTACCCCTTCCCCGACCCGATCCGGCGCCGATTTTCGGCAAAGCGCCGTGATCCGTCGGTCAGTTGCGAATCTCGATGCCGCCCAGGACCACGTCGGCCTGCACGATCAGGGTCTTCACGGCGTCCGGGGACTCGCGCGTCTTGTTCTCCACCGCGCCCATGACAGGGCTCGCCTTCACGTCCACCCGCCAGTGGGCAGGGACCCTTATCTCGATCCCGCCCATGACCGCCTTCGCGACCACGGTCGCGCTGTCGCCCTTCATCTCGGCCCTGGTGAGGTCGAGCACGTAGGATCCCATGACCGTGCTCACCTGGCCGCCCTCGTACTCCATGGAGTCGACCCTGTCCTCCTTCGATCCCATGATCACGGCCCCTGGCGGGAGGTCGCCTCCGAAGTGCGGCCTGGGCGCGCACCGCGGCCTCGTGAAGACCTTGACCATCAGGATCAGCCCGAGCCCGATCACGAGCACGGGCCACGCGATCCCCCACTCGAGACCAGTGAGGGCCAGGCTGTGCGCGAGGAGCAGGCCGCCGGCCAGCGCGAGCGCCGCCCCGAACAGCCGCCTGAACCTCCGCGTCATGAGCTCCAGGCCCGCGATCACGAGTATCAGCGGCCAGAAGCTCCAGGCGTGGTACCCCCCCAGGTATCCGAGGTGCTCCAGCAGGAACAGGACCCCGGCCGCGGTGACCGCCCCTCCACATACGACGCGGGTCGCCCTGCTTCACCCCGTTTTCGGCGAGCGGCTACGCGGCTTCGGCGAACGCCCGGCCCTTGCCGGCGGGCTGCGCCGCTGTCACTGCACGAACCCGGACCTGAAGTAGCTTCCGCGGCCCGTGGGCCAGAGGAGGCAGTCGCCGCCCGAACCCGGGACCGTGAACACCAGCACCTGCCGCACGCCGTCCTCGCCGTCCTTGAGGCTCACCACGATCTCCAGCTGCCCGTCCCCTTCAACGTCGTCGATGGTCGGGACCGGCATGGCGCCGCGCATCGGGAGCGGCACCACGAAGCGCTCTCCGCCTCCCGCATCCAGAACGAACAGCCCACCCTTGCCCTCGTCCGGCGAGTATGTGGCGAACACGATCTCCGGCGAACCGTCGCCCGACAGGTCCGCCACTGCCACGCCGGCCGTGAGCACCCTGTCGTCGGTCGTGTACGTTGCCTGCCACAGCTCCACGCGATCCGATCCAACGCAGTGGATCCTGCCGTCGAACCCCGCGAAGATCATCTCGGGCCCGTCGCTCGAGGGGTCGATGTCAGCGACCGCGACCTGGTTCGTGGCGGCCACCACGTTCGTGCCGTCGAAGTCCCACAGCCCCGCGAGGTAGTCGGCCGCGTGGAACGGCTCCACCCACGGCCCTGGCCTGGTCCCGTCGTTCTCGATCACCCACAGCCCCACGCCGCGCAGCCTGTCGGTCTGGGCCGCGTTCTGCACGGACCCGAGCACCACCAGCTCGTATCCGCCGTCCCCGTCGATGTCCGCGATGGCCGGCGCCGAGTTCGTGAAGTGGGCCTGGTTGGCCGTGTCCTCGTCGTCCGCCCATCCCTGCTGCGCGAGCGCGTAGTCGTGCAGGAACCGTATGCCCGAGAACTTGTCCCGGTCATCGAAGATGCCGGCCGCGTCGAACGCGCGGCCCGTGCCGTGGTGCAGGCTCATGTATGCGTTGTCCTGCGTGGCCAGGACGTCAGCCACGCCGTCGCCGTCCACGTCCCCGAGCGCCACGTTCTGATCGTACCCGCCCGTCACGTAGCACGTTTCCGTGCACCCCGAGCTTCCGGTCGCGCTCGGCGGGAACCCGGCCGCGACCGACCCGTCGTGGTCGAGCGCGATCACTATGTCCCGCTGCCCCCCGCCCTCCAGCGGCGACGTGGTCACGGCAACCAGCTCCAGCGCGCCGTCGCCGTCGATGTCGCCTGCGGCCAGGCTCCTCATCTCGTCGCGCCAGGTGACCGGGAAGCCCGGTAGGGGATCGCCGGCCGCGTCCCATGCGTGCACCCCTCCCCTGGAGGCGACCGCGACCTCGAGCGTCCCGCTCGCGGGATCCAGGTCCGCCACGACCGGCGACGACCAGATCCTGCCGCCAGTCTCCTGCCTGAACACGACCTCGCCGTCCATGTGCCAGCCCAGGAGCACCTCGTCCCTGGGCACCAGGATCTCCTTCACCGTGTCGCCGTCCAGGTCCGCGATCGCGGGCGATCCGAGCCACGCCTCG
>CAZGVR010000072.1:8470-11253 GCA_964528945.1 uncultured Myxococcales bacterium | reverse complement strand
CGAGAGGGTGATCGAGGGGGCCAGGGAGATGAGCTCGAAGAGGCGCGGTCCGGGCGAGCAGCGGATGCTCGGGGACGACTAGCTCGGTCAGCTGGAGTCGAGAGGTAAGCCATCATGATCCCTGGTGCACTTGCAAGGAGATACGCGAGGGCCATCTTCGGCCTTGCCGTCGACCAGAAGCTGGAGGACAAGGTCCAGGCCGAGCTCCAGCAGTTCGCGGAGGCGCTCGGCGAATCGAACGATCTGGATCGGGCCCTTGCGTCGAACCACATCCCCCTGGAGGCGCGGAAGAAGCTCGTCGTGCAGGTCGCGAGGCGCATGGCCCTTTCGGAGCTCACGGTCAAGTGCCTTGTCTTCGTGCTCGACAAGGGGCGCATCGAGGGCGTCGCGGACATCGCGCGCAGCATGAAGAGGATGGTCGACGACCGCCTGAACCGCGTGGACGCCGAGGTCGTGACCGCGACCGCGCTCGGCGTGGCCGAGGGAGGCAGGCTGAAGCACGAGCTGGAGCGCATCACGGGCAAGTCCATAGTGCTCGACCAGAAGGTAGATCCGTCGATCATCGGTGGTGCCGTGACCAGGGTGGGGCACCTCGTGTTCGACGGTTCCGTACGCAACTACCTGGAGGAGGCCCGCAAGAGCCTCGCCGGCGGCAGCAACAAGTAGACGAAGGGCGGGGACGTCCTCGCCAGCGGAAGGGACAGGAAGGCAGGCGCATCAAGGCAGAAGAGATCAGCCAGATCCTGAGGAGCCAGATCGAGGGGATCGACCGCAAGGTCGAGGTGGCCGAGACGGGCACGATCCTGACCGTGGGCGACGGCATCGCGCGCGTCTACGGGCTCGAGAATGCCCAGGCAGGCGAGCTAGTCGAGTTCAAGGGAGGCATGCCTGGCCTCATCCTGAACCTCGAGGAGGACAACGTCGGAATCGCGATCTTCGGCGAGGATCGGTTCCTCAAGGAGGGCGACCTCGTCAAGAGGACGGGCCGCATCGCGGACGTGCCGGTCGGGGAGGCCATGTGCGGGCGCGTGGTCAACGCCGTGGGAATACCGATCGACGGCAAGGGCCCGGTCAACGCCAAGGAGCGACGCCGTATCGAGATCAAGGCGCCTGGAATCATCAAGCGGCAGCCGGTCAAGGAGCCGCTGCAGACGGGCATCAAGGCGATCGACGCCATGATCCCGATCGGCCGCGGCCAGCGCGAGCTGATCCTGGGCGATCGCCAGATCGGCAAGACCGCCATCGCGGTCGACGCCATCATCAACCAGCGGAAGACCGACGTGTACTGCATCTACGTCGCGATCGGCCAGAAGCAGTCCACCGTGGCCCAGGTCGTGGACACTCTGTCCAAGAACGGCGCCATGGAGTACACGACGGTCGTGTCCGCGTCGGCCTCCGAGATGGCGCCGCTCCTCTTCGTCGCGCCGTACGCCGGGTGCACCATGGGCGAGTGGTTCCGCGACAACGGGAAGCATGCCCTGATCATATACGACGATCTCTCCAAGCACGCGGTCGCGTACAGGCAGATGTCCCTTCTGCTGCGCCGCCCGCCCGGACGCGAGGCTTATCCCGGCGACGTCTTCAACCTGCACTCGAGGCTGCTGGAGCGCGCCGCTAAGATGAGCGACGCGATGGGCGGGGGCAGCCTCACCGCGCTCCCGATCATCGAGACGCAGGCCGGCGACGTTTCGGCGTACATCCCCACCAACGTCATCTCCATCACGGACGGCCAGATCTACCTCATCGGCGACATGTTCTTCGCTGGCCAGCGCCCCGCGGTCGACGTGGGCATCTCGGTCTCGCGAGTCGGAGGCAACGCCCAGATCAAGGCCATGAAGTCCATCGCCGGCCGGCTCAGGATGGATCTCGCCCAGTACCGCGAGATGGCGGCCTTCGCCCAGTTCGGTTCCGATCTGGACAAGGCGACGCTGGCCCAGCTGGAGCGTGGCAAGCGAATGTTCGCCATCCTCAAGCAGGACCAGTACGAGCCCCTGGAGGTCGAGAAGCAGATCGTGATCATCTACGCGGGCGGTCAGGGCTTCCTGGACAAGTTCCCCGTGGATGCGCTCAAGAAGTACGAGAAGGACCTGTATGCATTCCTGGACGAGAAGCACAAGGACGTCTTCGAGGACATCGCGAAGAAGAAGACCCTCGACGACGACCTGAAGAAGAAGCTCGACAAGGCGCTTGGCTCTTTCAACGAGAGATTCGAGGCCTGAAGTGCCCAACCTCAAGGACATCCGAAAGCGCATCTCCTCGGTCAAGGAGACGCAGAAGATAACGCGAGCCATGAAGATGGTCGCGGCAGCCAAGCTCCGCCGTGCGCAGGACAACATCACCAAGCTCAGGCCGTACGCGGTCAAGACCGCGGAGGTGCTCGGGGCCGTTGCCGCCCGGGTGGACGAGGGCAGCCATCCCCTCCTGGTGAGAAGGGAGCAGAAGAAGGTCTTCATCCTGGTCCTCTCCAGCGACAAGGGGCTCTGCGGATCCTTCAACACCAACATCAACCGCAAGGCCGAGCAATTCTACCGCGAGCACACGTCAAGGGGCGTCGAGGTGCAGCTGGCGGTGGTGGGACGCAAGGGCCGCGGCTACTTCCGACACAGGAAGTACCCCCTCGCGTTCGAGTTCACCGGGCTCTCGGACAAGATGACCTTCGAGAAGGCCGGCGAGATCGCCCGGACGATCATGGGCGCGTACGAGAAGGGCGAGCTGGACGCGGCCTACCTCTGCTACAACGAGTTCAAGTCGGCCATGCGACAGCTCGTGGCGGAGGAGCCGCC
>CAZGVR010000072.1:7563-8460 GCA_964528945.1 uncultured Myxococcales bacterium | reverse complement strand
ATGCTCGGCATGGAGTTCTCCAGCCATGAGATCGGCTATGCGGTGGCCAAGAACCTCTTCGCCAGGCAGATCCTGATCAGCGGCACCTACATCAACGCCCGCTGCCTGCGCGTGGAGCCCTCGCTGACGATCTCGATCCCGGAGCTCGTGGCGGTGGAGCCGCTCCTGCCGATCGTCCCCAAGAAGCTCGCGGAGGGTACCGAGGGCGTGGACCTGATCTTCGAGCCGGACGCGCAGCACCTCCTCGACCGGCTGCTGCCGATGTACGTCGAGATAGAGGTGTACCGCGCGCTGCTCGAGTCGTTCGCCTCCGAGATGGGCGCGCGCATGACGGCGATGGAGAATGCGACGAGCAACGCGTCGGAGATGATCCGGCTGCTCACGCTCCAGTACAACAAGGCCAGGCAGGCCTCGATCACCAAGGAGCTCATGGACATCGTGGGCGGCGTCGAGGCACTGAGGAACGCATAGGGACGTGAAGGAGAGATGGAAATGACGGATAGCGCTGCAGGCAAGGTCACCCAGGTCATCGGACCCGTGGTCGACGTCTACTTCGAGTCGGGCGAGCTGCCCGAGATCTTCATGGCGCTCAGGGTGTCGAACCCCGCCATCAACGACAAGCCCGGGAACCTCGTGCTCGAGGTCGCCCAGCACATCGGTGAGCGGACTGTCCGCACCATCGCGATGGACGTATCCGACGGCCTCGTCCGTGGCATGGCGGTCCAGAACACCGGCAAGCCGATCATGATGCCCGTGGGCGAGCAGGCGCTCGGACGCATCCTGAACGTGATCGGAGAGCCGGTCGACGAGATGCCCGCGCCCGCGTGGAAGCACTTCCTGCCGATCCACAGGACGGCACCGGCCTTCGTCGACCAGAACGTCAAGGTCGAGGCCTTC
>CAZGVR010000072.1:0-7553 GCA_964528945.1 uncultured Myxococcales bacterium | reverse complement strand
GAGAGCCGCCCCACTTCGTCGATCAGAGCACCAAGGTCGAGATGTTCGAAACGGGGATCAAAGTGGTGGACCTGCTGGCGCCCTACCGCAAGGGCGGCAAGATCGGCCTGTTCGGCGGCGCGGGCGTGGGCAAGACGGTCCTCATCATGGAGCTGATCAACAACGTCGCGAAGAAGCACGGCGGCTACTCCGTGTTCGCCGGGGTCGGCGAGCGCACCAGGGAGGGACGGGATCTCTACAACGAGATGAGCGAGTCCAAGCTCTCCGACGGATCCACGGTCCTCTCGCACACGGCGCTCGTGTACGGCCAGATGAACGAGCCGCCCGGGGCGCGCCTCCGCGTGGGCATATCGGCGCTGACCGAGGCCGAGTACTTCCGCGACGAGCTGGGCCAGGACGTGCTCCTGTTCATCGACAACATATTCCGGTTCACGCAGGCAGGCTCCGAGGTCTCGGCCCTCCTGGGCCGCATGCCGTCGGCCGTCGGGTACCAGCCGAACCTGGCCACCGAGATGGGCAACCTGCAGGAGCGCATCACCTCGACGCAGAAGGGGTCGATCACCTCGGTCCAGGCCATCTACGTGCCGGCCGACGACCTCACGGACCCGGCGCCTGCGACCGCCTTCGCGCACCTGGACGCGACGACGGTCCTCTCGCGCCGGATCGCCGAGCTCGGCATCTACCCCGCGGTCGATCCGCTCGACTCGACCTCCACGCTGCTCGATCCCAGGGTCATCGGGCAGGATCACTACCAGATCGCGCGCGAGACGCAGAGGATCCTGCAGCGGTACAAGGACCTCCAGGACATCATCGCGATCCTCGGAATGGAGGAGCTCTCAGAGGACGACAAGCTGACCGTCGGCCGCGCGCGGAGGATACAGAGGTTCCTGTCGCAGCCCTTCTTCGTGGCCGAGCAGTTCACGGGCCAGGCCGGGAAGTACGTGACCCTGGCCGAGACGATCGAGGGCTTCCGGCAGATAATCGCGGGGGACCTCGATGACGTTCCGGAGCAGGCCTTCTACATGGTTGGCCCGATCGAGGAGGTCAAGTCCAAGGCCGCGCAGATGAAGCAGGAGGGCTGAGCCCGCCATGCTCGAGACCAAGCCGAAGATCAAGCTCGAGATCGTGACGCCCGACCGGGTGGCCTGCGACCACGTGGTCGACTCGGTGACCGCGCCAGGCGTGCTGGGCGAGTTCGGCGTCCTGCCCTTGCACCGTCCCATGCTGGCGGCATGCAGATCGGGCGTTGTACGCTACACCACGGAGGGCAGGACCGAGGCCCTGGCCATTGGCCCCGGGTTCGCCGAGGTCGAGCCGGACAGGATAATCATCCTCACCGACCAGTGCAAGCGTCCGGACGAGATCGACGGCGATGCGGCCCGCAAGGAGTTCGAGGACCTGGACGCCCGCTACAAGTCCTTCCAGGGCGACACCGCTTCCACCGAGTTCGGCGAGCTGGAGCGGGATCACGAGTGGATCCGCGCCTGTCTCGACTCGCTTCGTTGACGATCCCTGAGCATTCCCGAGAGAGCCATGGCAA
The DNA here is from genome assembly GCA_964528945.1 of uncultured Myxococcales bacterium. GTDB lineage: Bacteria > Myxococcota_A > Polyangia > DRWM01 > DRWM01 > CAZGVR01. The sequence goes on along the minus strand of CAZGVR010000072.1, from coordinate 6,013 downwards.
GATCACGGGGGTTTTCCGACGTGTCTTCCAGGCGATCGTCGCAGGCGCCGCGCTGTACGCCGGGATCCGGATGGCGATCGGCCTGGGCGGCGGCGGTATCGAGCGTTTCTGCCCGTTCGGCGGCCTGGAGACAGCCTGGAGCGTCGTCACCCGTGGGTCAGCTGCGCGACCGGCGAGCACAACCTGGCGCTCATGGCAGCGCTCCTCGCATCGGCAATGCTGGCCAGGAAGGCGTTCTGCTCGTGGATCTGCCCGGTGGGCGCGATCGGCGAGTGGATCGGCCTGATCGGCGGGGCGATCGCCCGCCGGCTTCCCGGCGGCGCCGGCCGCAGGTCGCCAGGCATGATCAGCGTGCCCGGCCGTCTCGATAGAGTCATGCGATGGGCAAGGCTCCCGGTGCTGGCCGCGATCCTGGTTGCGACCGCCTGGAGCGGCGAGCTGGTCTTCAGGGCCTACGACCCGTACTACGTCCTGTTCGGAATGGGTGGTCACGACGTACGGCCGTGGAGCTACGCGCTCGTGGGCGCCATCCTGGCGGCCGCGGCGATCCTGCCCATGGCCTGGTGCCGCTGGATCTGCCCGCTCGGGGCAGCACTCTGGCCGCTCGCCCGGGGCGGGCTCCTCAGGATCGCCCGCGACAGGGCCGCATGCACCGGCTGCAGGACCTGCGAGACGGTCTGCCCCCATTCGATCGCGATCGCGGACGTGGACCAGGTCAGGTCTGGGGAGTGCACCCTGTGCATGGAATGCGTTGCCGCCTGTCACGGCCCGGGGACACTCGATCTCCGTGCGCCCGGGATCCGGGGCCGGGCACGCGCCTGGGCCGTGCCAGCCGTCCTTGTCGCGTTGGCCGCGATGGGAGTGGCCGCCGGAAGCGCGCTTGCGATACCGAGCTTCGAGCGGGAGTTCGCACCCGCGGGCCGCGGGACACCGGTCCCCGCCACGGTCGAGATGCAGGTCGAGGGCATGAGTTGCGTGGACACGGCCAGGCGTGCCGCCGCCCAGGTGGAGGGGGTGGACGGGGTCCTGCGGTTCACGGCCTACGCCTCGCGACACACGGCGAAGATAGAGTACGATCCCTCGCTGACCGACGTGGGCGAGCTGCGCCGTGTCCTCGAAGGCCCGGTGCTCGATGCCTCCACGGGGCAGTACCTCTTCCACCAGTACGAGGTCGTGAATGTGGACGGGTGCACGGTAGACAGATGACGACGGCCGGTCTTCCCGGCCGCGAGGAGGAGCACATGAGGAGGATCTTCGAGGCGCTGTTCCTGGCCGCCGCCGTGTCCGCATGCCATGGAAAGCCGGGCGGCGAGGCCCTGCAGGCGGGATCCGATCCGCAGAATGCGGGGCCCGCCAGGATCGATCCGGCATCGCCGGCCATCGAGCCGATCAAGGCGCCTGCCGCCAGGGAGATAGCGATCTACAAGGTGTCAGGGCTCGACGAGGAAGCGGTCGAGACGCTCGTAGGGGCCCTCTCCGATCAGGGGGGGGTGATATCGGCCCAGGGCGACGTCAAGTCCGGGGTCTTCAGCGTGACCTTCGAGCCGGGGAAGGCGTCGCCGGCCGACATGACGAAGAAGCTCGCCGCGGTCAGCCCGGGGATAGTGCTCGACCGCGTCGAGGCCCAGGCAGCCGACTCCCAGGTGCCCAAGCACGAGTGCGGGGGCTGCCCCATGCAGAACGTCTGCGGAGGCCAGCACTAGACCGTGCCGCGGGTTGCTAGGGTGAGGGCGTCCAGAGGAACCGGGCTATTGCCGAGACGATCTTCTCCTGGAAGGCCCTGAAGACCGCCACCCTGCCGGGCGCGTCGTTCACGATTATGGAGAACGCGACCGGCGCCCGCTCCCCTGGCGCGAGGACGTAGCCCGACAGCGAGGCCGTGTCGTCCAGGGTGCCGGTCTTGGCCCTGACGCGACGCCTGGAGAACTCGTCCTGGTAGCGGTGGACCAGCGTGCCGTCGATCCCGCCCGTGGCCAGGTGCGATACGAACTCCGGGCGTATCTCGGGCTCGAGCCAGGCCTGCGAGAGGATGCGCGTGAAGTGCGAGGGCGCCACCAGGTTCGCGTCGTAGAGGCCGGAGCCGTTCCTGTACGTGAGCGTTCCGGGATCGATCCCGATGCGCGCCAGCACCTCTTGCACCGCGTCGATGGCCTTGTCCGACGTGCCCGGCGCGCCGCGGGCCTCCGCACCGATCGTCTTCAAGACCTGCTCGGCGAAGAAGTTGTCGGAGTTCTTGCCCACGCGCATGAGGATCACGGACAGGGGCTCGGACTCGTGCGTGGCGAGCATCTTGGACTGCGCCGGGACCCTGGCCCTCACCGGATCCCCCGACTCGATGCCTGCGCGGAGGAGCATCTCCTTGAGCGCGTGACCCGCGCTCCGCGCCGGGTCGTCCACGCGCTTGTCGAACGGCTGCGTGGCGGTCAGCATGGAGACGGGCCCCCATACGCGCACCAGAGGCACGCCCTTCGACGTGACCGTCGACTGGATGCGCACGTTCGTCTCCCCGTCCGCCACGGTCATCGTCTCGTTCCGCACGTCAGGGTACCCCTGCGGGAACACGGAGACGCGGGCCGGGGCGCCGGGGAAGGGGCCGGGCCCGACCTTGATCCTCATGGTGTTCCCGTCCACGGAGACCGCGCCCACCGCGGCTCGGAAGGGGGAGTCCGCGTCCGACGGCGGGAACTTTTCGAACGCGAACGGGAGCCGCACATCGTCGAAGAAAGTGTCGTCCACGACGATCGGGCCGTTCACCCTGGTCACGCCGCGCTCGCGCAGGTCCCGGACGAGCGCTGCCAGGTCGTCCGACGTGAGGCTCGGATCGCCCTTGCCCTTGATCGAGATGCCGGAGAGCACGCTCCCGCCGCCTGCATCGCCGAACAGGGTCGTCTGCCACCTGTACTCCGGGTGCAGGATCTCGAGGGCGGCGAATGCCGTGACGATCTTCACGTTGGATGCCGGGTTCAGGGCGCGGTCCGGGTCCCTGCCGTAGATGCGCCGGCCGGATTCCACGTCCACCACGTCGATGCCTACCCTGGCGGTCCCCATCGACTGCTCGCCGACCAGGGACTCGATCTCCTGGACGAGCCTCGACCATCTGGCTGTGAAGGCATCGTCCTCGGCCGGGCCCGAGGCAGGGACGGCCAGGGCCAGGGACGCGGAGACCAGCGCGGCGAGCGCTGCCCCCTTGCCCTCGAATTTCCGCGGGCTGCCGCGCTCTGGTATACAGGGCTGGATGCACGCGAGGTCTGCCCGGGCAGCGCTGCCCCTCGTGACCGTGCTCCTCGTCTCGGCGTCCATGACGGGGTGCAATGATAGCCGCAAGCGTGCGGCCGGGGAAGCCGGGGAGGCCGTGGTCCTGGTGGACACGGAGATCGGGGAGATCGATCCGCGGTTCGCGTCGGGATCCTACGAGATCAAGATCTCCAGGCTCGTCTACTCAGGGCTCGCCACCGCTGACACGCCGGACCTGAGGATCCGCCCCCTGCTGGCCGAGTCCATCGTCCCGGAGGATCCGGATGGCTCGAGGTGGCGCGTCACACTCCGTCCGGGTCTCGTGTTCCACGACGGGACCCCGCTCACCAGCAAGGACGTGGTGGCCACCTACGAGTCGATCCTCGACCCCGCGACCGGGAGCCGCTACCGCTCGACGTACTCCTACATGGAGTCGGTCGAGGCGCTGTCGCCGCTCGAGGTGCTGTTCGTCCTCGGGGAGAGGAACGCGTCCTTCCTTCCGGATCTCGCCTTTCCGATCATGCCCGCGCCGTCGCCGGGAGCCGGCCAGCCCGGATCCCGCGGGACCGTGGGGAGCGGTCCCTATGCCCTGATCGAGCGCGCTGCCGGGCGGGTCGTGCTCGAGGCCAGGCCTGCCTGCGGCGCAGGCCCGCGCGCCCCGCGGCGCATCGCGTTCGTGACCGTGCGCGACGACAATGCGAGGGTCCTCCGGTTCAGGGGAGGCGGGGCCGACCTCGCGCAGAACACGATCCCCTTGCACCTCCTTCCGGTGCTCGAGCAGCTCGAGGGGACCAGGGTGGCGTCGGCGCCCGGGGCGAGCTTCACTTACGTCGGGCTCAACGCGGATTCCGCGGTGCTGCGCGACGCCAGGGTGAGGCGGGCGCTCCTCCTGGCGATCGATCGCGGATCCATCGTCGAGCACAAGCTGAAAGGGCGCGCTCGCCTGGCAACGGGCATGCTGCCGCCGCTCCACTGGGCCCACGCGGGCGACGTCGAGCTCGCGCCGTACGATCCTGCCGGGGCGCGCCGTCTCCTCGACGAGGCGGGCCTGGGGGATCCGGACGGGGAGGGTCCTGCCGCGCGCTTCCGCATGGTCTTCAAGGTCGGATCCAACCGCTACAGGATCGCCATCGCCCGCGTCATCGCGAGCTACTGGGAGGCTGTAGGGATCGAGGTGGACGGCCGTCCGCTCGAGTTCGGCACGCTCCTTTCGCACCTCGACTCCGGGTCCTTCGAGGCCACCACGCTGCAGATCCCGATCGTCGTCGAGCCCAACCTCTACAGCTGGTTCTTCCACTCCTCGCAGATCCCGATCGCCGGGAAGAAGGGCGGCGCCAACAGGTGGCGCTACCGCAGCCCCGAGGCGGACACGCTCATGGACGAGGGCCTCGCGACCATGAGCGAGGCGGACAGGCGCGCGGTGTACGCCGACCTGCAGCGGCTGCTGGCAAGGGACCTGCCCGTGCTCCCGCTCTGGCACGAGGACGTGGTGGCCGTGATGGGCCCCGGCCTCACGGACTTCGACCTGCTGCCCACCGCGCCCTTCACGTCGCTCGCCACGGCCAGCTTCGATCCAGGCCCCTGAGATCAGCTGCCCGCCATCTCCACCAGTCGCGCGACGTCCCTCAGGCCGATCACCTTCAGCGATTCGCCAGAGATCCGGGCCGCCTCCCCCAGGTTCGCCTCCGGGACCACCAGGCGCTTCATGCCGAGCTTGCGGGCCTCTGCGACCCGCGGCTCCATGCGCGGAACCCAGCGGATCTCGCCCGTCAGCCCTATCTCGCCCGACCAGGCCGTGTACCTGTCCGCGGGCCGGTTCATGACCGCTGAGACGATGGCCGCGGCCGAGGCCAGGTCGCCGGCAGGCTCTGTCACGCGCAGGCCGCCGGGCGCGTTCAGGAACACGTCCTTGTCCAGCACGGCGAGGCCTGCCTTTCGATCCAGGACCGCGAGGACCAGGGACACCCGGCCCGTGTCCAGGCCGGTCACCGCGCGGCGCGGCGTGCCGTAGCCCGGCGCGGTCACGAGCGCCTGTATCTCCACGACCAGGCCGCGCCCGCCCTCGACCCCGGCGTGGATCGCTACCCCGGGCACGGGCCTGCGATCGCGATCCATGAACGCGGACGACGGGTCCGCGACCTCCACGAGCCCTCGGCCCGTCATCTCGAACACGCCGATCTCGTTCGTGGATCCGTAGCGGTTCTTCGCGTTCCGCACCACGCGGTAGTGCCGAGTGGACTCGCCCTCGAAGTAGAGCACGACGTCCACCATGTGCTCCAGCATCTTGGGCCCGGCGATCGTCCCCTCCTTGGTGACGTGCCCCACCAGGAACGCGCAGGTCCTCGTTGCCCGTGCCCTGTCCGAGATCTCGGCCGCCACGGCCCTGACCTGGCCGACCGTGCCCGCGGTTCCTTCCAGGTCGGGCGAGCGGAGCGTCTGCGCCGAGTCCACGAAGAGCACCTGCGGCCCGGCAGATTCGATCTCGGCGGCCACGGCCTCGAGCGCGGTCTCGGCGAGCAGCATGAGCCCGGGGGAGGAGGCGCACACCCTCTGCGCGCGGGCCGCGACCTGCTCCACGCTCTCCTCCCCGGTCACGTAGAGGACCCGCAGGCCGGATCCAGCCATGAGGCCGGCCGCCTGGAGCAGAAGCGTGGACTTGCCTATTCCGGGCTCGCCGCCCACGAGCACCACGCTGCCCGGGACGCAGCCTCCGCCCAGCACCCTGTCCAGCTCGCCTATCCGGGTCGACAGCCGCTCGATCTCGGCGCCATAGACCGTG
>CAZGVR010000071.1:6510-11293 GCA_964528945.1 uncultured Myxococcales bacterium | reverse complement strand
CGGGCGGCAAGGTGCCCGGCCGGATCGGCAGGGGCGAGATCTTCGGGGAGATGGCTCTCCTCGAGCGGACCACGAGGGCCGCGGACGTGGTGCTGACCTCGGCCGCAAAGGTGATCGAGATCGACGCGCGCAGGCTCGAGCGGCTCACCGAGGCGCGGCCCCGCCTGGGCATGGTGGTCATACGGAACCTCGCGGCCGGGCTCAGCGAGAAGCTCCGCCGCCTCTGAAGGTGTTCACTTCCCCAGGTCGATGGCGTGCCCCTTGTCCCGCTTCGACTGCAGGTACCTCGTGTTGTGGGGGTTTATGCCCGTCACGAGCGGGATCTTCTCCGCTACCGTCACGCCGCCCCGGACCAGGTGGTCCACCTTCATCGGGTTGTTGGTGAGCAGGCGGATGCCAGCTCCAGCCTGCACGAACTCCCCGAGCACAACCGACGCGTCCGTGAAGTCCCGCGAGTCCGCGGGCAGCCCGAGCGACTCGTTCGCCTGGTATGTGTCCTGCCCCATGTCCTGCAGGATGTAGGTGACGCCCTTGGCCCACAGGCCGATCCCGCGCCCCTCGTGGCTGGCCATGTACACGACGATTCCCGCCCCCTCGCAGAAGATCCTCGCAAACGCCTCCTCCAGCTGGGGACCGCACTCGCACCGCATGGATCCGAACACGTCGCCCGTCATGCAGCAGGAGTGCACGCGTACCAGCGGACTAGGGGCGCGCTCCGCCTCTCCGTGGATCAGGATCGAGTTCACGCACATGTAGCTGGACACGAGCCTCATGAAGCCGTCGGGCCGGCCCTTCTTGAGCTCGTCCGAGATGCTGTGCACGGTCATGAGCTCGGTCCGCCTGACGAACGGGTACCACCTGAGCACGTGCTCCTCGCCGGTCCCGGGATCCGTGACGGGCAGCGGGATGGGCCCGAGCAGGCTGATGGGGTGCCCGGCCCCCTCGCCTATGGTCCGCAGCCTGCCGGTCTCCTCGAGCCGCCGCCTGATTCTCTCGTCTACGTAGCTGAACATGCGGAGCATCATCCTCGTACCGGGATCTCCCGTCAACCCGCGCTCTCGAACACGCGCTGGCTTGGAAAAATGAAGATATGCTATACAAATGAGGCGGGGTGGGACGGGTCGGATAGCTGGATGGCCTCCCAGGCGAACAAGGGCTACTACTGCTCGACGTGCCAGGGGCCGGTACTGCCGGAGGAGGCGGCGTGCCCCGCGTGCCAGGCCGTCATGCGCGGCGCATGGCCGGTCGACCCGTTCGTCGGCCGGACGATCGGGAAGAAGTACAGGATCGACCGCAGGATCTCGGCCGGCCCGTCCGGCGTCATCCTCGAGGCGACCCAGGTGCACCAGGAGGTCGAGCTGGGCAAGGTGGTCATCCGCATGATGACCCGGCTGGCCAACGCCGACTGCGGCTCGCCAGCCGCTTCATGGACGAGGCCAGGATCGCGCGGACCCTCACGAGCCCTCATGCGCTGCGCGTGTTCGACGTCGATCTGGACGCCGGACACGTGCCCTACCTCGTGCAGGAGTACCTGGACGGCGAGCCTCTCTCCAGGATCCTCGGTTGCACGGGACGGCTGGAGCCCGGGCGCGCGATCGCCATCGCGCTCCAGATAGCCGAGGGCATCGAGGAGGCGCACGGCAAGAGCATCGTCCACGGCTGCCTCGGCCCGTCCAATATCATGCTGGTCGATCGCCAGGGAAGCGACTTCGTGAAGATCCTCGGCACGGGCACTGCGACCCGCGCCATCACCGGGGAGCATGCGACCGGCATCGCCGGCGAGGAGGCATACGCGGCGCCCGAGCGGGCCGCGGGCGGCAAGGTGGACCAGCGCTCGGACATGTACGCGTTCGGAGTGCTGCTCCACGCGATGCTGGCCGGCGAACGGCCCGGGCCCTGGCAGGGCGTGGACCCCAGCCTGCACGAGATCTCCCAGGATCTGGTGGACCTGGTCGAGATGATGACCGAGCCGGATCCGGCAAGGAGACCCGGGTCCATGGGAAAGGTCATCGAGCTGCTCGAGCAGGCGGCGCGCGACCAGGGGCTCAACATGGACATCACGGGACGCATCATGGTCCCGGAGGAGTGCCTCGAGCGGCCTGCCGCCGCTGAGCAGCCCGCGTCCCCGGATCCGGTTCCCCCGGAGGTCCCGGACTCGCCGCCTCAGGCAAGGGCCAAGGGCCGGAGCCGCATCCACCCCGGGCTGATTGCGCTCGCGGCCGCCGGCTCGATCCTGCTGCTCCTCGTGGCCGGGCTCTGGGTCCTGCACGGGATGGCGAGCGGCGGCAAGGGACCTGGATCCGCGGGCCCACGGGTCGCGCCAGCGATCGACGCCGGGATCGTCCTGCCGGCCCTGGAAGGCGAGACACGGGCCGACGCAGGCTCGGGTGCGGCCGGAGATCCCCGGGACGAGGCGGATGCGGCCGTCGTCCCAGACGTCCCGGCCGAGGTCGAGGGCGAGGACTCCGCCAAAGTCCAGGTCCACCCGAAGAAGGGCGGCCCGGGCAGGAAGGGCGGCGGCAAGAAGTCCACGCCCTGGACCAAGCTCTAGCCGAGCACGTCTCCAAGGAGGAGGATCCGCTTCCTCATCATGGACGCGCGCGGTACCAGTCGCGCTGCGAGCAGGAGGGCCGCCCTCATGGAACCGGGATGGGCCAAGCCCTTGCCCGCGATGGCGTCTGCAGTGCCGTGGTCCGGGCTGGTGCGCACGTAGGGAAGCCCGGCGGTGACGTTCACGGAGCGGAAAGGGTCGGCGACCTTGGCCGCCACCGTGGCTTGGTCGTGGTACATGGCGAGCACGCCGTCCCAGCCTCCGTTCACGTGCTCCCTGTAGGCGCCGTCGGCGGCCAGCGGTCCCACGAGCTCGCAGCGCATGCGCAGCCGGACCGCCGACTCGGCCGCGAGGCGGACCGCGGGCTCGATCAGATCGCGGTCCTCGCTCCCCAGGAGCCCGCCCTCGGAAGCGTGCGGGTTCAGGCCGGCGATCGCAATGCGCGGCCTCCGGATGCCGGATCCCGTGCCCAGGTGGATCGCGAGCACCAGGGCCGCCCAGGCGATGCGACGCCCGTCGAGCCCCGCGTGCACCTCCCTGAGCGGGACGTGGCGCGTGACGCAGGCAGTCCTCACCTTCTCCCCGTGGAAGATCATGAGGACCCTGGCGGGATCCATCCCGGCGCGGGAGGCCAGCCAGTCGGTGTGGCCCGTGAACCCGGGGAAGGCCATGCTGGCCCGCGCCTTGGACAGGGGGGCAGTGACCAGCGCGCTGCACTCGCCGGCCTCCACCGAGGCGGTCGCAGCCTCGAGGCAGGCCATGGCCGTCGATCCGGGATCGTCGCCGATCCTGCCGCACACGACCACGTCAGCCACGGCAGGCTGACCCGCGCCCGCAGGCCAGAACACGAGAGGCCTGCAGACTGCCATCACCTTCGGATCGCGGAGGCAGGCGTCCGTTATCTCCGGTCCCACGCCGGCCGGATCCCCTGCGGAGACGGCGATCCTGGCCGGCTTGCCGGGCTTCGCTTTCTGGCGAGGCGACATGCGGTTCCATTATAAACACTCGAGGGGCTTTGGTAAGGCGGAGCAACGGTATTGCCGGTCGGCCAGCTCAGCGAGAAGGTGCTCGAGTCCATCTCCGTGGCCCTTCTTTGCCTTGCAGCGGTCTCGCTCCCGTTCGTCGTCTTCGGAGAGAGCGGCTTCGGCAGGGTGAAGCGGCTCGAGGAACAGGTCGAGGAGATACGCGCGAAGAACAGGTCGGTCGAGTGGGAGATCCAGGAGCTCTCGAGGGAGATCAGGCACATCCAGGAGAACCCACAGGTCGTCAAGCAGATCGCCAGGGAGGATCTCGGCTACGTGGCTTCCGACGAGATCGTCTTCATCGTGCCTTGAGGGCTCAGCATTCGCGCTTGCCCCTCGAGCGGCGTGCAACTAAAATAATGCAGCAATCGATCATGGAACCCTCGAGCGCAAATGGCTGACAGGCCCAGAAGCTCCTACGCCCCGCAGGCGGACATGATGATCCTCAAGGTCCTCCTGGACAAGGGAGTCATCACGGTCGACCTCCACGAGGGCGCCCTCAACAGGTTCAAGGCCTACGGCGGGCACATCGAGGAGATCCTCATAGACATGGGGGTCATCGATGAGACGACCCGGCTGACCGCCGTTGCGAGCCACTACAGGACGAAGTTCGTTCTCTCGGAGAAGCTGAAGACGGCGAAGTTCGAGGACTCGGTGCTCAAGGCCATACCGGAGAAGATGGTCCGCACGCACAAAGTCTTCCCGATATCCTGGGATCCGAAGACCCTGACGCTCGCGGTCATCATCAGCAACCCCGGGAACGTGCCGGTCCTGCACGAGATCGAGCAGACGTCCCAGGCCAAGAAGGTCGTGCCGTTCCAGGCGCGGCCCGCGGCAATCGCGGCCGCGATAGGCAGATGGTACGACAGGGACCTGCACGCGTTCGCCAAGCTCTCGCGCGACGACGTGCAGGCGTTCCAGCAGATGATGGACGTTTACGAGCGGAACGTGCTCGACGAGACATCCATCGCGGCGGCCGCGGTGACGGCCGCGGTAGACACGGACCTCGATCCGGACGACATCGCCAGGCGGACGGCCTCGATGAAGGCTGCCGGAGACGCCGATACCGCCACCTTCACGACCGGCGAGTCCTTCCTCGCGACCCTCCACATCATGATGGGGCTGGTCGAGAACGAGAGGGGCGATCTCCGCGGCCACTCCGCGGCGGTGTCCCGCTCCGTCCGCCAGATGTCGGAGCGGATCCGCATGC
>CAZGVR010000071.1:0-6500 GCA_964528945.1 uncultured Myxococcales bacterium | reverse complement strand
AAGTCAGACGTGACAGCGATAGCGATCGCCGGCGCGCTGCACGACCTCGGCAAGTTCGGTCTCTTCCACCTGACCGCCCTCAACGTCGCCGAGTGGCAGGGGCACTGGGAGGCCGCGGCGGCGCGCTACACGGTCCCAAGCAGGCTCTTCGAGACCGTCCACCTGCCCACGACGGCCCACCAGACCGTGGACTCCATGTACGAGAGGTTCGACGGATCCGGGTTCCCACAGGGCTTGAAGTCCAAGGACATCCCCATCGGCGCCAGGGTCCTCGCCATCGCGGACACGTTCTCCGACCTCACGATGAACCCCAAGAACCCGTACAGGCGCGTGCTCACGCCCGAGGAGGCCAAGCAGGTCCTCGAGAAGTACAAGGGGAAGATCTTCGATCCCATGCTCGTGGACGTGTACGGAACGCTCGTCGCGGGCGGGGCGCTCAGGGACTCGCTGCTCGCCGGGCAGAACTCGATCCTGATCGTGGACCCCGATCCCGAGCAGGCCCTGATCCTGGAGCTGAACCTCGTGAGCCGGGGCTTCAGCGTGAACGTCTGCTCCACGACCAAGGCGGCCATGGAGACCATCCTGGGCAAGCGCACCGACCTCATAATCACCGAGGTGGAGGTCAAGCCCATCGACGGCTTCGATTTCGTATCCAGGATCCACGCCGACCAGAGGTTCAAGGACATGCCGGTCATCTTCTACACGTCGCGGTCCGACCAGAAGGACGTGTCCAGGGGCTTCGAGCTCGGTGCGGCCGACTACGTCGTGAAGCCGTCTTCCGTGGACGTGGTGGCCGCCAAGGTCCAGCGGAGCCTCCAGGCGGGCACCCAGCGCGCCGCACCGGCGGCCGCGGCCGGCGGCGTGTCCGGGTCCCTCAAGGAGATGGACCTCCCCGACCTGGTCCAGGTCCTGAGCCAGGGCAGGAAGACCGGCTCGCTCAAGCTGTCGGGCCCCAAGGGCTCGGGGGAGATACACTTCCTCGAGGGCAAGCTCGTGAACGCCGTCTTCGGCAACGTGGAGGGCGAGGAGGCGTTCTACGAGATGCTCAAGCTCAACGACGGGCAGTTCCAGGTCGATCCCAAGTTCCGGCCGCACCGCCAGACCATAAAGATGAGCGCCGAGTCCCTGCTGCTCGAGGGAATGCGCCGGCTCGACGAGTCCAACCGCTAGCCAGCCCATGCTCCCCCTCCCCACCACCACGCTTCCGGCACGCCCGGGAGTCGCTGCCGCCGACGTGGTCCAGGTCGTGTCCTCGATCGCGCGCGGTCACCTGATGCGATCCGGCGTGCTGCGTTCCATCCTGCAGGGCATGGGCGCGAACGTCCGGACCGTGACGTCCACGAGGGCCGGTGCGGAGTTCTTCGCCTGCATGACCGGCGTCGCTCCCGAGCGCGTGGGCAGGGGCTGGGACATGCGATACGGGGACGCCCACGACCTGGACGTGGGCGGATCGATCCGCAGCGTGGCCGCGTACCTCGCCAGCCCCTGGAGGGCCCCTGCCGAGCACATCGCCCTGCTGCCCCTCCTCTTGTCCTCGCGCCTGGTCGTGAACGACATCGACCCGGGGCTGATGCTGCTCCAGGCCCTGAGGCGCGGCGGGCGCGGACCGAGGCTCGTCAACGTGATCAGCGAGCACACGCTCGGCGCGACAATGGAGGCGCTGCGCGGAGCGCGGGGCGGCCTGCCGGGCGGCCTGCTCGGCTCCCTGGTCGAGCGGCAGATCCGGGACTGCGATGCGCTGGTCGTGAACACGATCGACGCGGGCAAGTTCTTCCGGCGGCAGGGCAACGTGCTCGACCTGCCGCCGGTCGTCCGGGCAACGGCTTCCAGGTCGTCCTTTGACGAGCCCGGGCATGGCCGCCTGATCGTCGCCTACCTGAACCCGCGGTTCCGGTCGCGCGCCCTCGTCGAGGCGCTCGTCGCTGCGGCCCTAGCGCACGGCGCGTCCCTGCACCTGGTCTCGGAGCACGCCAGCGCGTCCTGCATGGACCTCGCATCGCCGGCGGTCCGGATCGTCCCATGGGACGCCGGGCTGGGCGATCTCGTCCCTGCAGCCGATGCGGTCGTGACGGGCGCTGGACTGGCCCTGCCCTTCCAGTGCTACGTCGCCGGCACCCCGCTCGTGGCCATCGTCTCGGATCACCCGGAGCACAGGAGGAACGCCGAGGCCGCCGTGCGTCTGGGAATGACGTTCCTGGCGCGCGGCCATGCCGAGATCGCGCCTGCGCTCTCTCGGGCTCTCGACGCCCGCCCCGAGCCTCACCCCGGCCTGGACGCGCTCGCGCGCAATGCCTGGCGCGACCTGCTGTCCGAGCAGCTCGCGGAATGAGCGACGGCGATGCCGGCGATCACCCCAGGGCCACGTCCAGCGTCATCATGAGCGCGAAGCCCAGCATGGCGCCGATCGTGGCGATGTCGCCGTTCCTCTCCTCGTGCGCCCCGGGGATCAATTCCTCGACGACGACGTAGATCATGGCCCCGGCCGCGAAGGCGAGCGCGTACGGCAGCACCGGGAGCATGTGGACGACAGCGGCCGCGCCGAGCACGCCCGCGATGGGCTCGACCACTCCCGACATCTGGCCGTACCAGAAGCTCCTCGCCCTGGAGAAGCCCTCGCGCCTGAGAGGGACCGCGACTGCCGTGCCCTCGGGGAAGTTCTGGATGCCTATGCCGAGCGCGAGCGCCACGGCGCCGCCCAGCGTGGCCGAGGGCAGGCCGGCGGCAACCGCGCCGAAGGCGACTCCCACCGCGAGCCCCTCCGGGATGTTGTGCAGGGTGATGGCGAGCACCAGGAGAATGCTGCGCTGCCAGGACGTCCGTATGCCCTCCGCACGCTCGACCGGCTGGCCCAGGTGAAGGTGCGGGAGGATCCTGTCGGCGAGCCAGAGGAACGCGCCTCCCGCTAGGAACCCGACGAGCGCCGGGACCCATGGAAGACCCCCTGCCTGCTCGGACATCTCGATGGCCGGCGCGAGCAGTGACCAGTAGCTCGCCGCGATCATGACCCCGGCCGCGAACCCCAGCATCCCGTCCAGTACCCTGCGGTCTATCGTCCTGAAGAAGAAGACCAGCATGGCGCCCAGGGCCGTGACCCCCCAGGTGAACAGGGTGGCCATGAGCGCCTGTAGCACGGGGTGCTGGTGAGAGAACCATTCCATGTCGACTACCTCGCGTATATGCCCGAGGGCCCGGATTCGCACTCCGCCCAGCAGCCCCTGCACGCGTCCACGTCGCGGCGAAGGGCCGCGGTCGCGGGACGGTGCCAGACCCTGTCGAGCGGCTCGAGCGCCAGGTTGCCTGCGATCCTGGTATCGAACTGGCACACCGGAACACCGCCGTCGGGCATGACCCTCACGTGCGACCTGAGGGCGACGCAGGCGTGCCGGGGGGCGTCATGGCCCTCCCGGACCCGGCTCGCGACCCCCTGCAGATAGGCGAGCCTCGCGATCCTCTCCGGACCCCGAGACCAGCCGTACGCATCACCGATCGCCCTTTCCACGAGATCGGCGACGACGCCCTGCCCGAGCGCGGGGAACGGGCAGAGCCCTGCCCTGCCCGGATCCACGCGCGCCGGGCCCGGCCTGGAGTACATGGCGGTCTCCCTGTGCCCGATGGCCACGTGGTGGCGGATGCCCATTCCGTCGGCGAGATCCCTGAGCGCCGGGTAATCCCGGGCACCGCGGTCGTCCACCACGGTCTGGGCGGTTGCGAGCCCGAAGCCGAGCCGCCTGCGCAGCCTCGACAGCCCGGTGAGCGATTCCATCGCCCGATCGAACGCGCCAGGCACGCCTCTCAGCTCGTCGTGACGGTTTCCGGGTGCGTCCAGGCTCACGTGGACGTGTAGCCTGGACGGGTCCCTGACCGAGGTCACGAGCCTCTCCAGCCGCGCGGGCAGCAGCCCGTTGGTGCTCAAGACGATCGAGGCGGGCCTGCAGGTCCTGGAAGCGAGGTCCACCATCGCCGGCAGGTCGTCCCGGATGGAGGGTTCGCCGCCCGTGAGCCGCACGCAGTCCAGCCTGCCCAGATCGGTCAGCACCCTCGCGATCGCATCCAGATCCATCTCGTCGCCCGGGTCCTTGCCCCAGGACCCGCAGAAGGAGCAGCGCGCGTTGCACCGCCACGTGACCGCGAACGTGAGGAAGGAGGGCCGCGGCACCAGCCCGACCGCGTTCATCGTGAGGGTCGCGGGCAGCCTCGCCAGTGACCCGATCAGCCCGAGAGCGTTCACGGACGCGGAGAATAGCAGAGGGCTGCCCAGCGGGGGAGATGCGATGTTGACTGTGGCGTCGGCGCTGAACTACTGTCGGCTCGAAGCATAGGAGGACGACCATGAAGAAGGTTCGCATCGTGAACACCGTGGCAATCGCGTGCGTGCTGGCCGCGCTCGCGAGCTGCAAGAAGAAGGATACGACCGAGGTCACCGAGCCGGTCGCGGCCCCGGTCGAGAAGTTCGACATCGTGGACACGGATCCCTTCACGTACGTGTGCGTGGAGATGAAGGGCGGGTACGAGAAGCACGGCACGGCAATCTCCAAGCTGAACGAGGCGGTGAAGGCCCAGAACATAGAGATCCGCGGCCCCATGTTCGGCGTGTACTACAACAGCCCGGAGGAGAACGTGGCGGACCTCCTCGAATGGGAGGTCGGCTACCCGGCGGCGGTGGCCGGCGAGGTCGCCTCGCCGCTCGTGCTCAAGGAGTGGAAGTGGAAGGAGGCCGTGTCCACGGTCTACACCGGCCCCTACCAGACGACAGGCGACACCTACAAGAAGATCTTCGCGTTCCTCGCGACCCGCACGGACGTGGAGGCGGTGGGCCCGATGCCCGAGCGCTGGCTGGACGAGAACCCCGATCTCGTGGAGCCGGACGACCTGAAGACCGAGATCTGGGTACCGCTCAAGAAGCCCGGCGAGGAGGAGAAGCCGGCCGAGGCGCCAGCGGTGACGGAGGAGAAGCCGGCCGAGGAGGCCGCCGCGGCACCGGAGAAGCTGGCCGAGGAGGAGGAGCCGACGGCCGATACGCCCAAGAAGGGCGGCAAGAAGTCGGGCGGCAAGAAGGGCAAGTGATCCAGGTCCCATGGCAGAGAAGCAGCACCGTATCCGTCTGACGGAGAAGGCGCGGGCCTCTGGCTGAGCGGCCAAGCTGGGTCCGGGCGACCTGCAGGCCGCGCTCGAGGGACTCGGGCAGGAACCCCATCCGGACCTGATCGTCGGGTTCTCGACCTCGGACGACGCCGGCGTGGTGCGCATCGACGCCGAGCGCGCGCTCGTCCAGACCGTGGACTTCTTCTCGCCCGTGGTGGACGATCCCTACGACTTCGGGATGGTCGCCGCGGCCAACGCGCTCAGCGACGTGTACGCGATGGGCGGCCGGCCGCTCACCGCCATGAACCTCGTCGCCTTTCCGGCCGGGGAGGACATGGGGATCCTCAGGAGGATCCTCGGGGGCGGCCTGGCGAAGGTGCGCGAGGCCGGGGCGATCCTGGTGGGCGGGCACAGCGTGGACGACCCGGAGATCAAGTACGGCCTGTCGGTCACGGGCATCGTGCATCCGGACCGGGTGCTGACCAACGCCGGGGCCAGGCCCGGCGATCTGCTCGTGCTCTCCAAGCCGATCGGGACCGGCATCGTGGCCACGGCCCTCAAGAACGGGAAGGCGTCCCCGGAGGTCGTGGCAGCGGCGACCGGCCTCATGACCAGGCTGAACAGGTGGTCGAGCGAGGCCGCGATCGCGGCCGGCGCCAGGGCCGCGACCGACGTGACCGGTTTCGGCCTGATCGGCCACGCGGCCGAGGTGGCCGCGGCATCGGGCGTGGCGCTCGCGATCCGGGCCTCAGCCGTCCCGGTCGCCGGCGGGGCCGCGGACCTGGCGAGGCTCGGCCAGGTGCCTGGCGGCACTGGCCGGAACCGGTCCTACTTCTCCTGCAGGGTGCAGGGCCTCGAGGGCCTTCCCCAGGTGCTCGCAGACCTGCTCTTCGATCCGCAGACCTCGGGCGGCCTCCTGGTGCCGCTCGCGCCGGATCGCGCCGAGGCCTGCGCGGCCGCCATGCGCGCGGCCGGCGACCTCGAAGCAGCCGTGATCGGCGAGGTGCTGGACTCGCCGCCGGGCTGGGTGATCATCGCTCCGTAGGCTCGGCGAAGGGCGAGCCCAGGGCCCCGCTCTTGCGCAGCGCCTCGTACAGCACCACCGCGGCCGCGTTCGCGACGTTGAGCGACCGGATCCCGGGCAGGGTCGGGATCGCGACCAGGGAACCGCCCAGCCGCTCCACGAGCGTCGCCGGAAGCCCGGTGCTCTCCCGGCCGAAGACCAGGGCGGCGCCCGGCACCCAGGGCACGTCGAGGTACGACCGGCCTCCCCAGGAGGACATCACGTGCACCGCCGGGGGACGCGCCGATCCGAGGAACGCGTCGATGTCGGGGTTGATGTGTACGCCCAGGCGGCTCCAGGCGTCGAGCCCCGCACGGCGAAGGGCCTTCTCCCCGAGGTCGAAGCCGAAGGCCCC
>CAZGVR010000070.1:5947-11304 GCA_964528945.1 uncultured Myxococcales bacterium | reverse complement strand
CGTGGCGCCGTCATGGACGGGGCGCTGGCCCAGGCCGGGGCGATCGTGGCCGAGGACGACGAGCACCTCTTCGACCTCGCGCGCGCTCTGGCCCTCTGCCCTGCCACGGAAGGAAGGGCCGTGGCCCTGTGCTCCACGGCCGGCGGGTACTCGGTCATGGGCACCGATCTCATCCTAGATCCGGCAGCGTTCCCGCCTCTCGGGATGGCCACCTTCTCCGCGGCGACGCGCGACATGCTCGCGAGGGCGTGCCCTTCCTTCGCATCGGTCCGGAACCCGATCGACATGACCGGGATGGCGAACGACGCCATGTACGAGGCCGTCCTCGACGTCCTCGCGCGTGCGCCCGAGGTCGACTCCATCATCTGCTTCCTGTCGTGGGGCCCTCACGGCCTGACGGAACGCATGTACGACATCCTCGAGCTGGCCGCGGCGACCGGGCAGCGGCCCGTCGTCCTCAACGCGATGGGAGGACCCGGCACAGGCGAGATGATTGGCGGTTTCGCGCGACGCAGGGTCGCCGCGTACCCGACCATGAGGCGCGCCGTGGCAGCCCTGCGAGGACTGGCCGCGAGCGGGCGCGCGACCGCCCGTCGGAAGCCGGGCTGAACGGGAAGGAAGAAGCGAGCATGCAGGGCACGGGCAGGGGGTCGGGGCGAGGCAGGAGCACCGGAGCGAAAAGGCTGGACCACGAGGAGATCACCCGCAGGGAGTTCATGGGCACCGCGGTCGCGGCAGGGGCCGCGGCCATCCTCGGGTCACGATGCGGAAGCGGCGGTGACGGCGGCACCCCCGACGACGGCTCGAGCGACGGGGACGGCGGAATCGCGACCTTCGACGACATCCCCCAGGGACAGGTAGTGCTCGTGCGCGCGGACACTCCGGCGGCGGCCGTTGCCCGCGGCATGGCCCTCATGAACGGCCTGACGTTCATCAGGCCAGGGCAGCGGGTGATGCTCAAGCCGAACATGACCGGCCCAATACCCCCGCCGGACACCACGAGCGCAGAGGTTCTCGTCGAGATGATCCGCCAGTGCAGGGCCGCGGGCGCAGGGGAGGTGATCGTGGCCGAGCGCACTTACGGCCCGTTCCAGACCGCGACGGTGTTCGACTGGCCGCTCTGCCAGGGTGACACGCGGACCATGACCGAGTGCATAGAGGCCGAGGGCGCGACCTTCAGGCCCCTCGACGACGAGCCATGGGACGAGTTCACGCTGCCGGGCGACACGGACTTCGACGAGCCCATCCTGATCCCGCGGATCCTCACGGAGATCGATCACCTGATAAACGTCCCGGCGCTCAAGACCCACAGCATCGCGGTCTTCACCATGTCCCTCAAGAACTTCTTCGGCCTCATCCACCCCGACGTCCGGAACGGCCCGGTGCACGGCGACCCGCGCAACTCGACCGATCCGGACCGCGAGAAGCGGATGTTCGCGCAGATGAACCTCGCGTTCCACCCGATCCTCAACGTCATGGACGCGATGGTGAGCCGCACGACCGGCGGGCCCATGCCGCCCGGCGACGTGGCCGAGACCGGCATGATCCTCGTGTCGAAGGATCGCGTGGCCCTGGACGCGGTAGGGCTGGCGATCCTGAGGCAGGTCGGCTCCGAGACCTGGATCGAGGACCGGCCCGTGTGGGATCAGGTCCAGCTCGCCGAGGCGGTGAGGATCGGCATCGGCGTCGGCGGCCCGGACGACATCACGCTGGTCTCGGAGAACGTGCGCGAGATCGCGGCGATCGAGGAGAAGCTGCGCGAGACCTAGGCCGCCTCGCAGCCGCACCCGCCGCCTCCGTCACCGAAGCCAGGGCCGGTGTCCGGGAGAACGTCGTCGGGTAAGGGGCCGTCGATGGTCGCGTCCGGGTCGTCGAGCACGGCGTCCGGATCGCCGCCCCAGGTGTCGGGGTCCACGCCTACCGCGTCGAGGTCGTCGACCGCGGCGTCGATCGAGTCGGTCCACGCGTCCTCCACGGGTTCCCAGGGATCCTCGTCGGGCACCGTGCCGCAGTGCGGCGACGCCGCCCCGGGGCACCCGGACGTGCCCGTGCCGCACCCGTCGAGCCTCGTGTCCAGGGATCCGCGCCCGTCCGTGGCCCACGCGTACCAGGTTTCGAGCGCCGTACGATAGCGCTCGACCTTTTCCAGGTCCGCGACCGAGGGCGGCTCGCCAGGCCTGTGCACGAAGATGAACGCCATCTTGTAATGGCAAGGGGAGGTGGCCGGAGACCGGGTCCCCAGCGCCCTGATCACGTCGTCCATGCCGAAATCGACCCTCGGGCCCGAGATGTCGTGCGGCACGCCGCGAGGCTCGGGCCAGGTGTCGCAGCCGTACAGGGTCCCGCCGGCCTCCACGTACCACATGGGATCGACCTCGGCCGGGCCGCGCAGGCCCATGAGGTACTGATCGAACTGGGAGTACTTGCGCGGGCCGCTTGAGTCCGTGAACGTGCCGTCCCCGTTGTCCGTGAGCATGCCTCCGTACATCACGGAGTCGGAGTTGAACCAGCACGACCAGTGGGTGATTGTGCCCGTGTCGCGGTGGCCGCGTATGATGTCCAGCGTCCCCCTGCCGTCCCCGAGGTCGATGCTCGCGTATGCCAACCAGTGATGCCCGATCTCGTGGCCGATCACCTCCAGCCCGCTTATCGGGATCGCGGAGAAGATGCCCTCGGGATCGTCTGGCATGCTCTGCACGGATCCCAGGTCTATCGCGTGCAGCAGCCTGCCTCCCGATCCGAAGTGCACGTAGCTCCATGGCACCGTGTCCTGGCCGATCCCGTGCACGTCGGCCTGGAGCGGATAGCCGGCCTTCTCGGTGGCGAGGATGTTCTTGTTCGTGAAGAACACGAGCATGTCGTACTCGTCCGCGTGGGACGCGTAGAACGCCTGGGCGCCCCAGGGCATGCACAGCGCGTTGGGATACATGAGGTAGCTGCAGAACCCGAGAGTCGGGAGGATCCTCCCGGCCGTGTCCTCGATGACCGAGATCTGGCCGACGTCCGCCGCGCGCGCAGGGGAATGGCCCACGACGGTCAGGGCGGCGATTGCGGCTATGCCCAGGCCCGCACGCTCGATGAAGCTCCTCATCTTGATTCCTCCGCCTCGGCAGCGAACAGCCTCACGGCCCTGACTGCTCGCTCCCATCTTCCCACGATGCGGCCCCTCGCAGAGGGATCCATGGACGGCACGAACTCGCGGTCCCGTTTCCAGGCCCGTTGGATCGCGCCCTGCCCCTCGATGACGCCCGTGGCCAGGCCCGCGACCAGCATGCAGCCCAGCCCCGTGGTCTCCACGACCCGCGGCCGCACGATGGGCCTGCCTAGCAGGTCTGCCTGCAGCTGCATCAGGAGGTCGTTCACCACGGCCCCGCCGTCCACGCGCAGGGCACCGATTCGCAAGCCGGCGCTCCCCTCCATCGCCAGAGCCAGATCCCGGACCTGGAGCGCCATGCCCTCCAGCACGATCCTCGCCAGCTCCGCGCGGCCCGAGCCGCGCACGAGCCCCAGCACTGCCCCGCGAGCGAGCGGGTCCCAGTACGGAGCGCCGAGCTCGGCGAGCGCCGGCACGAACACCACCTCGGAGAGCGGCTCTGCCCGGCGCGCGAGCGCCTCGACCTCACCCGAGGACGAGATCGCGCCCATGGCGTCGCGCAGCCACTGGACCGCCGCCCCCGCGATGAAGCACGAGCCCTCCAGCGCATACGTCGTCCGGTCGCCGATCCTCCACGCGACCGTTGCGAGGATTCCCTCGCCTGGATCAGGCGCGGTCCCCCCGGTGTTCACGAGGAGGAAGGCGCCGGTGCCGTATGTGCACTTGGCATCCCCGGGGTCGAAGCACGCCTGGCCGAAGAGCGCCGACTGCTGGTCGCCGAGGACACCGGCGACCGGGATCCCGTCCGGGAGGAAGCCCAGCCCGCGTGTCGTTCCGAAGACGTGCGACGACGGGAGGACCTCCGGCAGGACCTCGCGCGGCACGTCGAGGCACGCGAGCAGCTCGGGATCCCAGCATCCGCGCCTCATGTCGTACATGAGCGTCCGCGAAGCGTTGGACGGGTCGGTCGCGTGGGCGGCCCCGCCCGTGAGCTTCCACAGGAGCCACGAGTCCACGGTCCCGAACGCGATCTCGCCCCGGCCTGCCCTGGCGCGCAGGCCATCAACGGAGTCCAGGATCCAGCGGACCTTCGTGCCGGAGAAGTACGGATCGAGGACCAGGCCGGTCCTCTGCCGGAAGAGGGAGTCGTGCCCGGCAGCCCTCAGGCCGGCACACATGTCCGCGGTGCGCCTGCACTGCCACACGATGGCGGGATGGACGGGCCGGCCGGTCGCGCGATCCCAGAGGACCGTGGTCTCCCTCTGGTTGGTGATGCCTATGGCCGCGACGTCGCGCGCATCCACGCGTGCCTCGCGGATCGCACCCTCGACGCACGCGACGACCGATGTCCATATCTCCTCCGGATCGTGCTCCACCCATCCCGGCCGGGGATAATGCTGCGTGAACTCGGCCGCGTGCTTGGCCAGGACCTCGAGGCTGCCGTCCATGACCATGGCCCTGGATCCCGTGGTACCCTGATCGATGCCCAGTATCACCCGCATGGCCTTCCATTATGCTGCGCCGCTCGACTTGCCCGCAACCGGGATTGACGATAGATTCTGCCGCAGAGGGAGACATGCATAAAGACAGCCACATCAGGCCTGTTTCACGGATCGGAGCCGCGATGGCAGCTCACTGGGTGGTCGCGCTCGCGCTCGTCTCGCGGCCTGCGTCGGCCGGCGACCCGTCGCTCGCGCGGTACACCGACGACCCGTCGAAGACCTTCTGGTTCATGCAGATCTCCGACCTGCACATCGACACCTTCCTTTACGGGAACGAGGAGGCGCAGCTCGAGTGGGCGCTCGGCGAGGGCTTCGACACGATCCAGCCGTTCTTCGTGGTCGCGACCGGGGATCTCACCGATCACACCAACGGCTTCAACTACCTGGGTGCGCCGAACGTGGCCGAGTGGAACCTGCTCAACTCGATACTGGCTGGCGCGGGCATGGGCCCGGACCTGTACTTCGATCTGCCCGGGAACCACGACTTCTACGGCGACGACGGCACCTTCTACCTTACCTACGGCGTGCAGGGGTTCGCGCAGGACACAACGCAGCCGGAGTGGACCGTCGACCTTCCCTGGGGCCCGTACCACTTCGTGACCGCCGCCACCCCCCACAACGACGACACTCCCCTGCCCTGGCCCTTCGACAACGTGGCCATGTCGGATGCCGAGGTCGCGGAGATCGCGCCCACACTCATGGGCCACACCGCCGCGCGGCTCACGTCCCTGGCCGGGCCCCACGACTTCGAGGCGGCAGCC
>CAZGVR010000070.1:0-5937 GCA_964528945.1 uncultured Myxococcales bacterium | reverse complement strand
TTTGAACTCCTCGAAGATCACGTCGTCCATGCGGCTGCCGGTTTCGACCAGCACGCTGGCGATGATGGTGAGCGAGACGCCCTCCTCGGTCTTGCGCGCGGAGGCGAAGAGCTGGCGGGGCTTCTTGAGGGCGCGGAGATCGAGGCCAAACTCATGGGCCACACCGACGCGCGGCTCACGTTCCTGTTCGGGCACCACGACTTCGAGGCGGCGATCAACTCGGACGCGCTCAGGTCGGTCCTGCTCGACAACGGCGTCGCCCACTACGGCCACGGCCACGTGCACGACATGGACTGGGCCGAGGGGTCTGGCATCATCAGGTTCCGCTGCGGGTCCCTGGGCCAGCAGGGCGACGTCAACATGTGCATTTGGGCCGTGGACTCGGACACGGTCTCGTGGGGAGTGACCGACGCCTCTGATCCATGGCCTGCGGCCGTGATCACCGCCCCGGCCGACGCCAGGCTGGGGTCGGGCAACGACATCGTCAACGCCTACGCGCCTGCCGTCCCGGCATCGTGCGCAGGCGCGCCCGTGCGCGTCCTCGCGTTCGACGCTGCAGGCGTGACCGAGGTCCTCGCCAACGTGGACGGCGGCGCGCTGGCCACCCTGGTCGAGAACCCTGCAACGCCGGGCCAGTGGACAGGGACGTTCAATGCCACACTGCTCACGCCCGGCCTGCACTCCCTGGACGTGCAGGTGCACGGCTCCGGATGGCGTCACTTCGTGTCCGAGTTCGAGGTCGTGGACGCACCCTGCGAGTTCGGGCCGCCGCCCGAGCCGGACGATGCGGAGCCCATGCCCGACACTGTCGAGCCGTTGCCCGACGCCCAGACGGACGAGATCGGTGATCCGGTGCCAGACGCCGAGGTCGCGGAGGACGCGCCCGCCGACTTGCCCGCCGACTCGCCGTCTGACCCGGCGGTCGACACCGCATCCGACGCCGAGGATGACGCAGAGGACGAGGGCGCGGCTGGCGATCTCTCGGATGGATGCGGCTGCTCGCTGGCGTCCTGACCTGGAATCCCCCCTGCCCACCCCCTACTTCTTCCCGAACCTGTTCCTCAGGTACTCGACGATCCCAGGGAGGATCGAGAGGAAAACGATCACGATTATCACGATCGTGAAGTTGTGCTTCACTACCGGGATGTTGCCGAAGAAGTAGCCGCCCAGCACGAAGGCGAGGATCCATGCGATCCCGCCGATGACGTTGTAGGCGATGAAGCGCGGGTACTTCATCGCCCCGATCCCGGCCACGAACGGGGCGAACGTCCTGATGATGGGCATGAACCTCGCGAGGATGATCGTCTTGCCGCCGTGCTTCTCGTAGAAGGCGTGCGTGCGGTCCAGGTGCTTGCGGTTCAGGAACCACGAGCTCTCGCTGTGGAACACCTTTGGCCCGACCTTGCGGCCGATCCAGTAGTTCACGGTGTCGCCCAGGATGGCCGCGATCGCGAGGAGGACCGCGACCAGGGTCACGTCCAGGGCCCCTATCGAGGCGAGCGCCCCGGTGGCGAAGAGTAGCGAGTCGCCCGGGAGGATCGGCGTCACGACAAGGCCGGTCTCGCAGAACACGATGAGGAACAGCATCACGTAGGTCCAGAACCCGAAGGCCTCGGTGATCCTCTTCAGGTACCTGTCGAGGTGCAGGAACAGATCGATTGGCGAGAGCTTGCACGCGCCGTCCTTGCACCCGTACAAGGCGAAGCAGTCCTCGTCGACCGCGCAGGAGGCGCCGGCCGCTGCCCCGGCGGTTCCGCCAGGCGCGGCCGGACCGGCTGCCGCGGGCAGGGCGAGGGTGCAGGTCAGGGCGAACGCGAGTGCAGCCCGCAGGCGTGCTTTGTGGGTGGGCATGGGGGGGCAATCTACAACATTTCCCGCGGGCTGTGCAGTGTCCCGGACGGCCGGATCTTGTGATAGACATGGTGGAGCCGGGGCCGCCAAGGCAGGAGGTAGGACATGGTGAATCAGTACCCGCCGGGATACGGGGCACCGCCGCAGGGGATGCCGCCAGCGCCCGATGCGCCGCCGCCACCAGCGATCCGCAAGGAGCAGTCCACGGTCTTCCTGATCTCGCTGTTCCTGGGCCAGCTCGGGGCCGACAGGTTCTACCTGGGGCAGACCGGGCGGACGGCTATCCAACGGACTTCGGCCCGGTCCTGGGCACGCCCGTCAAGAGCCAGGCCACCGCGTTCCTCCTGAGCTACTTCCTGGGCACGTTCGGAGCGGACAGGTTCTACCTGGGCTACACAGGGCTCGGCATCCTGAAGCTCCTCACGTGCGGCGGAGTGGGGATCTGGACGCTCATAGACCTGGTGCGCATCGGTATGGGCAAGCTGCGCGACTCCGAGGGGAACTCGCTGTCAGTAGAGCAGTGAGCCTCCCGGCGGCGGAAAGGACCGAACCATGAGGGACCGAGCGAACCGGATCGCGATGCTCGCGATCCTGGCAATCCTCGCCGGAGCGCAGCAGGGCTGCGGGAACGGCGGTGGTGGCCACGATCAGGACGGCGACGCGGACGCAGTCGACGACGCCGACGCGTACGAGGGCGACACGGCGGAGGGCGGGGACGCCACCCCGGACGGCGACGCGCCCGAGGACGTGCCCGACGGCGACGCCGAGGAGGAGTGGACCGGCAACGGCCCGACCCCGGAGACCGAGCGGTTCTGCGCCGCAGGCCCGTGGACCGGCACGCTCGTGCCCGCGACCGTGGACGCCGCGACCGGCGCCTACTCGGGCTACTACAACACCTTCGGCGCGGGCACGCTCGAGCTGACGAAGGTGATCCCCGAGCACCCGTTCCACGTGAGGAAGATCAAGGCCGCGTTCGCGGGCGGATCCGGGCAGGCGCGCATCAGGCTCATGTCCACGCGAGGACGTTCCTACCCCGACGGGTATCCTGACCTGGACGCAGGCACCTCCGACCTGGTCCCGCCGCAGGACATCACCGTCATGGGCGGGGCGCCGGACACGTGGATCGAGATGGACGTCTCGTCGCACGACGCATTCCTCCTCCCGACCGAGCACTACGTGATCGTGTACGAGCACCTGGCCGCATCCCCGTACCTCGCGGTCGAGGAGGTCCCGGCGGGCCGCAGCTCCATGGCCCTGATCCTGGTCCCGACCGAGAGCGTGCCGTACGGCGTGGACGGCAACTTCAGGCTGGAGCTGGAAGGGGACTTCTTCTGCTCCTGGGCGGACGGGGACCGCTGGTTCTCCGAGGACGCCTCCCAGCCGTTCACGGGCGTGGCCTCGCAGCGCGCCGCCTTCGCGGATCTGGACGGCGACGGCCTCGGAGGCTTTTCGCCGGCCGCGACAGACCCGTTCCCCGAGGCCGGAAGCGCCACCATGCTGGTGTTCGGCGACCTGGACAACGACGGCGACCTCGACGCGTTCTCCGCCATATACGTGGCTTCCGACGGCGACGGCGACGGCTGGACCAAGGCCGAGGGCGACTGCAACGACGCGGATGCGGCCGTGAGCCCCGGCGCTGCCGAGTCCGCCGGGAACGGCCGCGACGACGACTGCGACGGCGTGGCAGACGACGGCGCGTCCACGGCCGACGCCGACGCCGACGGGACCTCCATCGCGGCAGGGGACTGCGACGATTCGCGCGCGGACGTGAACCCGGGCGCTGCCGAGCTGCCGGACAACGCCGACAACGACTGCGACGGCACGGCCGACGAGGACTCCGTGAACACGATCCAGGAGAACGACGGCACGGGCCAGTTCACGACCGTGCCGTCCTCCGGGGTCGAGGCGCTGGATCCCTCCGCTGCAGCGGCGCTCGGCGACGGCAACGGCGACGGGTTCCTGGACGTGTACTGGGGCAACTGGCTGGTGCACTACCCCGACGCGGCAGCCGAGCCGGACCGGTACTTCACGGGCAACGGGGACGGAACCTTCACGGACGCGGCCGCGTCCCTGCTCACGGACATGGATCCCAGGCCGGCATACGGCGTGCTCTGGGCCGACTACGACAACGACGGCGACCAGGACATCTGGGTCGGCAACTACGGGTACGGGTGGAACTGGCTCTGGACCAACGACGGCACGGGCCGCTACGAGGAGGGAGGGAACGCGCACGGGCTGGCCCACGACTCCGTGGGGTTCCAGGGCGGCAACACCTTCGGCGGGGACTGGGGCGACATCGACAACGACGGCGACCTCGACCTCTACTCGGCCGACATCGCGCACCCCAGGTACTGGGAGTGGAGCGACCGGAGCATCCTGCACGTGAACGGCGGGGGGCCAGGCTGGCTCTTCACCGATCACCGCGAGGACGTGGGCCTCGTATACGACGAGGGCGACGTGAACGCTGCCTTCGCGGACTTCGACAACGACGGCGACCTCGACCTCGTGGTCGCCTCGCTCTACGGCACTCACTATTCGCGGCTCTACAGGAACGAGTGGCCAGACCCATGGTTCACGGACGTCACCTACGAGACCGGCACCGCGGTAGAGGACGCGGTGAGCCCGGTCTGGTCCGACGTGGACGAGGACGGCGACCTGGACCTGGTCATCGCGGACCGCACCGGCCCTGCCTACGTCCACTTCTTCGAGAACACGATCGGCCAGGACTCCGCATGGATCGAGCTGACCCTCGAGGGCACGCTCTCGAACAGGTCGGCAGTGGGGGCCCGCGTGACGCTCTCGGCGGGCGGGGTCACGCAGATCCGCGAGGTCGAGGGCGGCGGCGGCCACTCGAACACGCAGTCGACCATGGTCGTGCACTTCGGCCTGGGCTCCGCGACGGCGATCGACGAGGTGACGGTGAGGTGGCCGGCCGGCGCCGAGGAGACCATCACCGGCCTCGCGCCCGAGGGCCGCTTCCTGGTGGTCGAGGGATCCGGGACCGGGACCGCGCTCTGATCCCGGCCGAGGTGCATTCCGGGTGCCGAGACCGTCGTCGCGGGTCGTGAAGCGCCCCGATCGCCGCCGGTCCGGTTGACACGCTCGAAGCCCGCTGGCTAGTCTCGCCCATGCATGCCGCGCATCGACGAGTTCCTCCGGGATCTTTTCCCCGCCGAAGCCGACGGGCTGCGCATCGCGGATGTGACCCCGGAGCGTGACTCGCTGGTGGTCAGGTTCTCGGCCAGGGACGTGGGGGATTTCCGCCTCAGGCTCTCTCCGGAAGGGGCCAGCGAGCCTCGCTACGCGCGCATCCCCGGGTTCGACGTCGTCGTGGTGGGCAGCTTCGCGGCCGGGCTCGAGGCGCAGACAGAAGCGATCATCCGCGGCCTGCTCGGCAGGATGGCAGCCGGCGGGTTCCGGCCGGTGGCCGCGGACTGGCGCGAGACCCTCGGCAGGGTCATGGACGAGCGGTTCCTGTTCGGCGAGATCGCCGAGATCAAGATAACCAGATCCTGCGACCAGAGGTGCGTGTTCTGCAAGTCGCCGCCCAACATCTCGAACCTGGTTGGCGTGGACGAGGCGATCGAGATCCTGCCCAGGCTCGCGGCCAGGGCGCGCATACTCTCGCTGAGCGGCGGGGAGCCCACGCTGTCGGATCGGCTCGTGGAGGTGGTCCGCGCCGCCAGGGTCGCCGGTTTCCGGCAGGTCGAGATCCAGTCGAACGGCATGAGCCTGGACCGTGCCGGGCTCGTGTCCGAGCTGGCGGCCGCCGGCGCGGGCACGGTCCTCGTCTCGCTCCACGCGAGCGAAGCCTCGGTCTCCGACGGCCTGACCGGGATCCCGGGCGGGTTCGACAGGACAATGCGCGGCATCGACAACTGCCTGGAGGCGGGCATCATAGTGTCGCTCTGCCACGTGATCTGCCGCGGAAACGTCGGAGGGCTGGGCAGCTTCGGGCCGTTCGTGCGCCGGCGTTTCGAGGGGCACAGGCTCCACGTCGCTTTCACGCTCTCCCTGCCGAACTACCGCGTGAGATCGAATCCCGGCCTCATGCCCTTCCTGGGTGAGGTGCGTCCCGGTCTGCAC
>CAZGVR010000069.1:10979-11429 GCA_964528945.1 uncultured Myxococcales bacterium | reverse complement strand
AACCCATGTGCACGACCGCGATGGGAGCGAGCCTCACGCCGCGCACGTCCGCGGCGAGCGACGGATCCAGGGGATCGAGAAGCGCGGCGGCACGGAGCGGTGGGAGGGCGAGCACGAGGTGCGCCGCCACCGCGTCCCCCGACGCCGTCCTGACCACCCAGGCCTCGCCCTCGCGCCGCACGGCCGAGACCGGGCTGCCCAGGGAGATCGAGCCGCCCAGCGCGGCCGCGGCCGCTCGCGTCAGGGTCCCCAGGCCGCCCCGGAAGGACCACAGGCCCGTGCGGCGCGGAGGAGCCGCCGGCCCGAGCGCCTTCCTGAGCCTGCGCCGCTCCCGCATGTGGCGGATCCCCCCGCGCACCATGCCGCCGCTCTCATCCTCGAACCTCCAGAAGAGCGGGAACGCGGCCGGCGCGGACAGGGTCTCGGGGTCTCCGGCGTACACGCCCGAGA
>CAZGVR010000069.1:7540-10969 GCA_964528945.1 uncultured Myxococcales bacterium | reverse complement strand
CGCCTCCTTGCCGAAGCGCCTGTCGAAGAAGCTCGCGGCCGTCTCCCCTGGGTCGCCCCGGCGGGTCCTCAGCGGCTCGGTCGCGAGGTCGAGCTTGCCCCGGAGCGAGAGGAGATCGCTCCTCAAAAACCCGATCGGTCCCGTGAACACCTCGTGGAGCTTCCCGCCTCGGGCGATGAACCTGAGATCGCTCGCATTCCTGGCCTGCACCAGGTCCGGCCCGGCCCCGGTCGCCTCCGCGAGCTGGAAAACGTCGTCCGCAGAGGACATGAACGTGTGAGGACCGCGCTCCATGCGGAAGCCGCCATCCTCGAGCGTCCGCAGGTTGCCGCCGGGCTCGTCCCTCTCCTCGATCAGGCGGACGTCGAGGCCCGCGGCCTTCAGCCTGACCGCGCAGGACAGCCCGGCTATCCCGCCGCCCACCACGATCGCGTCAGCCACGTTCCGCCTCCTGCCTGGCGAGCCGGGCGAGCGCTCCCATGAAGGCCGCGTCCGTGCCTGGCGCCGGCACCCTGCGATAGGCCGGTATTCCGGCGCGCGAAGCCTCATCCCTGAGCTCGATGTCGAGGTCGAGCAGGGTCTCGAGGTTCTCGCACGCGAAGGAGATGGGCACGACGACCAGGGACCTCACGCCCTCGCGGCCCAGCCTCTTGACCTCGGACGCGGTGGACGGACCGACCCACCCCACCGGGCTCACGCGGCTCTGGAAGGCCAGGCTCCACCTGGTGCCGGGCGGCAGCACCGCGCCGAGCGCGCTCGCCGACCTGTGGACCTCGGACACGTACGGATCCCCGCGCCGGGAGTTCCTCCTGGGGATCGAGTGCGCGGTCATGAGCACGCGCGCGCCGGGCCCGGCGTCCGCAAGGGCCCGCCTCGTCGACGATGCGATGGGGCCGATCCATCCCGCGTCCACGGGGTACGAGAGCACCGCCCTGGTCCGCACGCCATGATCGCGCGCGGCCCGCTCGAAATCCAGGATGGACGAGTCCGTGGTCGCGTGCGAGCGCTGCGGGTACAGGGGCAGGAGGACTGCGCGCCTCACACCCAGCCCCGCGAGTTCCGCGGCCACCCGGGCGGCGCGCGGCTCCGAGTAGCGGAACGCGTGCCTCACGAGGTGGCCTTCGCCCAGCTCCCGCTGCACGGCCTTTAGCTGATCCACGGTGATCCCGTGGATGGGGCTCGCGCCGCCGATGCGCGCGTAGCGCGCGGCCGATGCAGGCGCGCGCCGCCGCGAGATCGTGCGCGCCATTCGCAGGCGGATGGGCGCGGGAAACGGCAGGATCGCGGGATCCGAGAACATGGACTCCAGGAAGGCGCGCACGGAATCCGGCCCCTCGGGCCCGCCCATGTTGAGCAGGACCACGCCCATCGTCCCCGACGTGCCGCCGCCTTCCATGGCCATCTATCCACCATCCGCGTCAGTCATGCGAATCACAGCGTCTTCGAGTACCTTCGCTCCTCGGGATCGCTCTCCAGGTACCTGTCGAAGGTCATGCACACGTTCCTTATGAATGGCCTTCCCCTCGGCGTCACGGCCACGACGTCGCCCTCGACCGCGACCAGGCCGTCGCCCTCCATGGGCGAGAGCCTGCCGAGGTCCGCGGCCACCACCGCGCGCACGTCCATGCCGTGCCTCACGGCGAGGCCGGCCAGATCCACCCTGAAGTTGCAGAAGAGCTCCAGGATGAGCTCGCGCCGCATAATGTCCTCCGGGCTCATGAGGAAGCCCCGCTCGACCGCGCTCCTGCCGCCGCGGACCGCGTCGCGCCAGGGCCCGAGATCCTTCGAGTCCTGCGCGTAGGTCGAGCCAATCGCGCTGATGCCCGATGCGCCGAAGGCCGCGAGGTCCAGGCCGCGGCCAGTCGTGTAGCCCATGAAGTTCCGGTTCAGCGTGCCGCCCAGGAACGCCCTTGCAAGCCCGTCCTCGGGCCGCGCGAAGTGGTCCATGCCGATGGGTATCCAGCCCGCCCTGACCAGCGCCTCGGCCATGGTCCCCTGGATCGCGGCCTTGAGCGTGGCGTCAGGCAGGCCTGCCTTCGCGAGCGCCTTCTGGTGCGGCTTCATCCAGGGCACGTGGGCGTAGTTGTAGAGCGCGATGCGCGTCGGGGCGAGGCGTATGGTCTCCCTGACCGTCGCCTCCGCGGTCGCGACGCTCTGTCCCGGAAGGCCGTAGATCAGGTCGAAGTTAATCTCCCTGCACCCTCGCGACTTGAGGTGGTCCACGACCGACTGCACCTGGGTCTCGTCCTGGAGCCTGCGCACGTGCCGCATCACGGCAGGGTCGAAGTCCTGGACGCCCAGGCTGAGCCGGTTCCACCCGTGGGAAAGGAGCAGATCGAGCTGTTCCGGCGTCACGGTCCGCGGATCCAGCTCGGCCGACAGCTCGGCATCGGGATGGACCCGGAACCGCGCCTTCATCCCGGCGAGAAGGCGGCCCAGGTCCCGCTCGAGCAGGAAGTTGGGCGTACCGCCGCCGAGCGCGGCCTGGCGGAGAGGCCTCCCGGGGTCCACGATGCCGAGCACGTGATCCATCTCCGCGAGCAGGTCGTCCACGTACGGAGACTCTGCCGATGGATCCTTCCTCACGTGCGTGTGGCAGCCGCAGAAGGCGCAGAGCGATCTGCAGAAGGGGATGTGCACGTATACGGAGAGGCCCGGATCCTCGTCCAGCCCGTTCCGGGCGCGCCAGCGCGCGTGGAGCTCGCCGATGTCGATCGGGCCGAAGTGCGGGGCCGCCGGGTAGCTCGTGTACCTGGGCCCGCGGATGGCGTACTTCTCGATGAGGTCCGCCGGGATGCGTCGCGGATCCGCTGCATCCAGCCAGGATTCGACGTCGAGGGGATCCATGAGGCCGGAAGGCGCGGTCACCGCGCCACCTCCCTGGCCGCGTCCACGAACGCCTTCACGGCATCGACCGGCGTGCCCGGCAGGACGCCGTGGCCCAGGTTGAGCACGTGGCCGCGCCCGCCAGCGCGGGCCGCGATCGAGCGGACCTCGTCGCGTATCCCGTCCATCGGCCCGAAGAGCCTGACCGGATCGAGGTTGCCCTGCAGCGCGAGGCCCGGGCCGACCCGCCTGCGCGCCTCGTCCATGCGAAGCCGCGAGTCCACGCTGAGCACGTCCGCGCCGGTCCGGGCCATGAGCTCGACGAGCCCGGCGGCACCGTTCACGTACAGGATCACGGGCACGCCCGTTCCGCGCACGCGATCCACCACCGAGCGGGTGGCAGGCAGCGCCCACCTCTCGTAGTCGTCGGGCGGCAGCCTGCCTGCCCACGTGTCGAAGATCTGGATCAGGTCCGCGCCTGCCCGGACCTGGTTGAGCAGGGTTCCCGCGACGGCGTCCGCGAGCTTCGAAAGGAGCGCGTCCAGCGTGCCGGGATCGCCGTAGGCCATGGTCTTCAGCCCCACGAGGTCCTGCGTCACCTTG
>CAZGVR010000069.1:6342-7530 GCA_964528945.1 uncultured Myxococcales bacterium | reverse complement strand
GCGAGCGTGATGGGCGCGCCCGCGAACCCGATCACGGCGCTCTCGGGCAGGGCGGCGCGCACGAGGGCGAGCGCGTCCGACATGAACGCGAGATCGCGCTCCGCGTCCACGGGCGCGAGCCTGTCCACGTCCTCGCGGCTCCCGACGAGAGGACCCAGCTCGGGCCCCTTCTCGCCCCACGCCACGGTCACGCCCATGGCGTGCGGCACGACCAGGATGTCCGAGAACAGGATCGCCGCGTCCATGCCGTAGCGACGCACCGGCTGGATCGTGATCTCGGCCGCGAGATCGGGCGTGCGCACGAGCGTCCAGAAGTCGCGGTCTCCCTTGAGCTTGCGGTACTCGGGCAGGTACCGCCCTGCCTGCCGCATGAGCCATACTGGCGGACGGTCCACGGGCTCGCGTCGAGCCGCGAGGAGCATCCTCTGCCTGGAAGTGACTTCCGCCATGCTCCCCTTCCGATACGAACCTATAAGCCCTGCGGGCCCGGGTTTCAACCGGTCGAACCCGTCACCTCGGAGCGTGCAAACTGACGCCGAGGCAGTCGCGGAACCTCGTGAAGTCGTCGTCCGTGGTGTACACGGAGAGCCCGTGCCCGAGAGCCATGGCGCAGATGAGGAAATCCGTGTTCGAGCCCTGGATCCCGCGCCGCCGGCACGCGTTGAAGCAGGACGCCGCACGCTCGTAGTCCGGGCCAGCAGGCACGAGGTCCGGGAATGCCCTCAGCCTGTCCCGGAGCGACACGGAGCACGCCTCGTCCCGGATGCCCGACAGGATCTCCTGGCGCACGGGACCGATCATGACGACGCGCTTCTCCCGGATCAGCTCTCCGAGCTCGGCGGCGATGGAGCGGTCCCGGGGCGGGTCCGACCGCCGCCCGAGAGCGCGCGACCAGACGCAGGTGTCCACGAGCACGTTCACGGGCGCTTCCGCTGCTTCTTGGGGTCGTACGAGGGATCGAAGTCGACGCTGCCGAACAGGTCGATGATCTTGAGCTGCTCGCGATATCTCACGTACTCCACCAGCGCCTCGTTCACGGCGGCCCTCTTGGTCCTGTGCCTGCCGAGGCGTCTCGCCTTCTCCAGGAGCTTCGGATCTATCTCGAGATTCGTGGCCATCCCCACCCTCCGGTCTTGCACAAACTATCGCACAAGCGATTGTGCGGAGCAATCGTCTCGAGCACGATCC
>CAZGVR010000069.1:0-6304 GCA_964528945.1 uncultured Myxococcales bacterium | reverse complement strand
GCCTGCCGGGAATTCATTCGCGTTGCGCGGGCTGAAGCGGTGCTCGCGATCGGCCCACCCTAGCTCGCAAGCCACGTGCGGAGAGTCGCTGAAGACCCATGCCTCGATCTCGGGATCTATGACGACGACCCCCGCGTCCTCTCCCCAGTCGATCTTCAGCTCCCCCTCGACCACCCGTGCCAGCACGGAAGCGTCCGTCGATGGCGCTCCATCCCAGGCCTTGTCGAAGACCACGAGGGCATGGCCGAAA
This sequence comes from uncultured Myxococcales bacterium, assembly GCA_964528945.1. GTDB lineage: Bacteria > Myxococcota_A > Polyangia > DRWM01 > DRWM01 > CAZGVR01. Next base: position 6,054 of record CAZGVR010000069.1, on the reverse strand, counting down.
TCCGGCCGGAACGGACGCAGGAAAGGGCGAGCCTGATGGTAGCACCCCGGATCGCGGCCGGAATGGACCTTGATCTCGAAGGTGGGGTTCCGGATGCGAAGCGCCTGGGATCTACCCAGGAGCCCCCGTAGCGCCGCCTCGATCTTCCGATCGGCGCAGAGGATTATGAGGTCCTTCATTCGAGGACACCGCTCGCGAAATAAGTTCCCAGGTCCACCTCCCCCTGCCACTTCTTGAGCCGCGGGTGCTCGCTTCCCCGCACGATGGCAGTGGAGGATCCCTCCGACCTCGCGAAGCAGAGCAGCTTCGACGGATCCGCCCGGCCTACCATCAGGGGCGAGTGGCTGGCGCACAGGACCTGGGCATCGTAGACGCAGGAAAGCGCCTCGAAGACGGTCTCGACCGCGCGCGGGTGGATGCCGTTCTCCGGTTCCTCTATCAGGAATGTCCCCCGAAGATTCGGGACGTATGCCAGCAGCGTCAGGGCCAGCAGACGCAAGGTTCCATCGGAAACCAGCCACGAGGGAGCTTCGAGCCCACCCTCGAACTTCAGGACGAGATGGCGATGCCGATCCTCCTCTCTGCCGACCGTCGTGATCCCGACGAGATCCGGAAGGGCCGTCTTGAGGTGCGCCACCCAGCGGCGCAGGGAGTCCGGGGCGGAGTCCTCCATCCGGCTGACGATCCACGGCAGGTTGGATCCGTCCGGGAGGATGCCGCGAGGAAGCCCGGGCGGGCTCGACTTGCGTAGCGCCTCGCTCGATAGTACGAGTCTCTGGACATCCTCCACCAGCAGGTGCTTGAACCAGATCGCAACCGGGAACCTCTCCTCGTCCTCCGGGAGGTTGGCCAGGGCGGACTTGTCAGGGCCGAGCCTGAAGGGGTTGTTCCAACCGGAGGTCTCGGACATGAAGTAGTCGTTGCCAGAGTCACCGACCTTGTTCACGACCTTTCGCCACCCCTTGGGTGTCTTGCTCCCGGAGGGTCTCACGATCGATGCACGTGGGACCCTCGGAGCCGGGAACAGTTCCTCCTGCTCCGGGCCTGGCTCCTCGTCCACCGCCGGCTTCAGCCAGAACGTCTCGGCCACGAGTGAAACTTCACTGCCGACATCCATGGCGACCTCGTACCGGCAGGCTTCGTAGCCGCCGTTCGGTAGCCTGGACCTCCGATCCGCGGGGATGTCCGCCTCGACGGCGAGCTCGAAGCGATTGCCGCCGCGCATCCAGGTCATCTGCATGGGATCCGGCGACCTCTGGGACACGCCCATCCGCGGCTCTCCGAGTATCGCCCGCGAGGGTCCGACGCGCAGGACGTCGCCCAGGAACGAGACCACGTCGAGAAGCGTCGACTTCCCGCTGCCGTTCGGTCCGACCAGGATCTCGAAGGGCCCGAGCCTGACGTCCACGTCGCGCAAGGCCCGGTAGTTGAGCGCCTCGATGCGCGTGATCATTCGCCCTCCCGGAGAACCGCGGCGTTCATCCCCGTTCCGTGGACAACATACCACTGACTAGGCGACACATGGGCTGATGTCAACCTGGCGAGTCCGGGGTGGGAGGCGCCCCGGCCACCGCAACGCCGGGCACGGGGGGCAGGGGCGGCAGCAGCGAGGGCGGCTTCACGGAGGGGTCGGCCGCGGCCTTCTCGAACGCCGTGATTACCTCCAGGGCCTTCATCCGCGTGGACACGTCCGGGTAGAGCGGGGTCGCGGTCACGCCGTGGCCGGCCAGGATGCGGGCCGCGGCCAGCCGCGCCTCCTGCGCGAGGTCGATCGCGGTCGCGAGCACCCTCATGCACTCCACAGGGCTGTGGAAGCCCATGCCGTTGTTCGCGCTGACGTAGTCCCAGCGCATCTGGGCGCGGCGCAGGAGGTCGCGCGCACCCGCGAGATCCTCGTCGCCCGCGCCCGCCTCACGGGCAGCGGCCACGTCGAAGTGCGCGCGCACGAGCACGTCCTCGGCCGAGAGCCTGAGCGACCACAGCGAGCCCTGCATGGCCTCGACCCTGGACCTCACCTCGTCCTCGCTCCAGCGGTGGCACACACCGCAGGAGCTGGAGATGTCGAGGAGAGGGCTCTGCACGTGGTGGCTCGTGAACTTCACGCCGCCCTCGGTCCTGTACGGCATGTGGCAGTCGGCGCAGGCCACGGACCTGTAGGAGTGGACGCCCGTGCCGTAGACCTCCCAGTCCGGGTGCTGCATCTTGACCATGCGCGCGCCGCTCACCGGGTGCACCCAGTCCGCGTACTCGCCGCGCTTCGCGTAGTAGGCCTCGAACGAGTCCACGGTCGTGCCCTCGTCCCAGGGGAACACCAGATACTCGCCCTTGACCCCGAACGCGACGGCCTTGCCCTCGTTCTCGGCCGGGTCGTTCCCGAAGTAGTACTCGACGTGGCACTGTGCGCACACGAGCGAGCGCATGTCCTGGTGGCTCGCCCGATCGATGTCCTTCCCCTGCCTCGCGAACGCCTCTCGCAGCGCTGGCCGGCTCACGCGCAGGCTCATGGTCCTGGCGTCGTGGCAGTCCAGGCACCCGATCGGGTGCTTCACCTCCCCCTTCAGGTCCGCCCACTTCGAGTGGTAGAAGGCCTCGATCCCCTTCTCCTTCATGAGCCTGGGCGCGTCCGGGCTCTTGCAGGTCCAGCACGTGCCCGGCTGGCCCGTGTCCGTGCCGTCCGGCCTAGTGGTGCGGCCGGTCGCGAGGACGTCCTCGACCGCGAGCGCGTGTCCCCAGGCCTGCCTGTAGTCCTTGCCGAAGAGATAGCCCGCGAACAGGACCACCTGCCGCGGATCCTCCTCGAGGTAGTCGCGCTGCCACGAGCCGCCGAACGCGGTCCTCGTGTCCTTCGTGGCGGTCTTCAGGAACGTTTCGTACTCGCGCGGGTAGTTGCTCCCCCACACCGCGTTGTCGGTCTCCCACTCCCCGATGTCCTGGACCACGAGCTGCGGCCTCACCGTCTCCCAGCGCCGCTCCATCACCGTGACCACGATCATGCCGAGCCCGAACGTGGCGACCATGGTCACGCCGAAGGCGATCCAGGGCAGCAGGCGACGGATCCCAGCGCGGTTCTCCCCTGTCTCTCCGGTCATCGGCTACTCCCTCCCGTCCTGCGGATCCGGCCGCGGCATTCCTGCGGACGGCAGCGCGGGCCGCCTGGCCCACGGCGCGCTCGACAGCGACAGGGCCCGGCCGTGCGGCGTCTCCCTGTGGCAGTCCCAGCAGGGCCGCCCCAGGTCCGCGGACCCGTGCGACGTGCGCATGACCTGGTGCTCGTGGCACCTTCCGCAGTTCCGCAGCACGACCGGCTCCGCTGCCGGGTTCATGCGCAGGACCTGCGGCTCCATCCTGAAGGTGAACATGAACGAGTGCCGCGCCCCGTCCCAGGCCTTGAACGCGAGCTTGCGCGCGAGGCTCTCGTGCGGCACGTGGCAGTCGTTGCAGGTAGCGACCTTGCCGTGGCTGCCGTGGATCCAGCCCGCGTGGAAGCTCGTCATCACGTGGCAGTTCACGCACGCCTCCGGAGCGTCGGTCATGTAGCCCCTCGCGTTCGAGACCTGGAATGCGAGCAGCGCGAGGCCCGCGGCGAGCCCGGCCACGACCGCGAGGAGTAGGTCTATACGCATAGATGCCCTGGTCATCTCCCGGCTCCGGCAGGGGACGAATATACACGAGCGGCCGGCCGACTGCGATCCGCCGGGGCCCCCGGGCATCACGAACCGCCAGGTTGGATAGCCCGAATGCCTACCTGCTCGGATTGGCTGACCATGACACGGAGGCAAGGAAGCCTTGTAGCACCAGAGAACAGCGAGTATTCTACTGCGCAAAGGGAAGGGAAGTGAAAGAAGCAAGGCCGTGTGGCTGCGTTCGTATGGGAGCGGTGGGGACACCTTCCTCTCGGTCCGAGCCATGATCGACGGGACCGTCCTAGCCACGGGATACACTTCGAACCTCGGCCTGCCGGAGTAGGCCTACGTGCTCGGCCGAGTCAAGCGACCCGTTTCCGCCAGGAAAGGGGTGCGGACTGCCTTGCCGTCAGCCCTTTGTCTACCCTCAGCACCAATCCCGGGCTACAGCCAGCGCGGGATTGGGGCGATGGCCGAGAGGTTGGCGTTTGCCTGGACACGAGAGTATGATGCCAGGCAAGCGTTCTCGTCGAGCCTCTGCATCGAAATCGAAGCACCGGAGTCCCGATGGGCTACATCTTCGAGTGGGACCAGAGGAAGGCGGTCGGCAACCTGGAGAAGCACGGCATCGGGTTCGACGAGGCCTCGACGGTCTTCGGCGATCCGCTGGCCCTCCTGATGCCCGACCCGGATCATTCGAGCGGAGAGGAGCGCTTCCTGCTGCTCGGATCCTCCGGCCTGGGCAGGCTGCTCGTCGTGGCCTTCGCAGAGAGAGGCCTGCGTACCAGGATCATTTCGGCACGAAGAGCAACGCGAAAGGAGCGTGGCAGATATGAAGAAGCGGACTGAGCGCAGCGCAAAGCGGCGAATCGACAGGGACACCCTGCGGCGGGAATACGATTTCGGCAAGGCCCGGAGGGGAATCACCGCGGCCCGCTATCGCGGTGGAGCGAACGTCGTGGTCATAGATCCCGACGTGCTCGACGTGTTCCCGGACGCCGCCTCCGTCAACGAGGCGCTTCGGGCGATCGCGCCGGTTCTCCGCTCCAAGAACAGGACTCCCGCTCCCGCCAAGCGCCGTCACGACTAGGGGGCATCCCTGATCGAAGGTCCACGGTCGCCCGGTACGCAGTTCCCGCTCGATGACTGCCTGCCTACGTGCTCGGCCGAGTCGAGCGGGGTGGGCTTCCTCGATCGATCACGGTCTCGAACAGGCAGCCTCGGGATCGCATGCCATGTAGGACCTGCCGTCGGCAGTCGCCAGCGAAGTATCCGACGAGCAGCACGGATAACCGTCATTGCAGTAATCGGACAGGGTTCCTGCGTCCTCGGATGGACACAACTGAATGCAAGCACCATACTCGAGATCGGTAATGTACATGCAGACATAGCCGGCATCGCAATCCCTGCTGCCCTGATCCAGATACCAGTAGAATTCACAAACGTCCCCGTAATGGCCGGGATCGGTCATCCGGATGCAATCAGAGAAATACTCGTCGTGCGGATCCGAATGATAGAAATCACATTTGAAACCGGACGGGCATCCACCTGGCACGACCAGATCGCAAGTGATGTTGCACATCATGATTGAGTCGCCATCCACTTCGTACCGACAGTCCCGGGAAGAGATGCAATCCTCCCCGTTCCAGCACGCACGCCTGCAGACGCCGTCATCGCAGAGCAGGCCGGGCGAGCAATCGAATGGACCGCACTCGCCACCCTCGATCTGGCTACCCGAAATGACGCAGACATGTCCTGTCGCCATCGTGAACGAGCACATGTATCCGTCCGGGCATCCGCACTGCGGGAGGATGTCGTAGATTGAACCGGCACAGTCCGCATCCGCAAGCGGATCGATTATCAGCAAATCGTGTTCGGAATCGTCGATAGCATCGCTGCTCGTCGTGGAGTTGTCAACGCGATGCGTCCTCGATCATCGCGATCGCGCCCTTGGGGCAGTAGTGCGCGCACAGCCCGCACCCCTTGCAGAGATCGAGGTCGAACGCGATGGCGCCGGTCGCGGGATCGCGCGTGACGCACAGGTCCGGGCAGATCATGACGCACACGTCGCACCAGTCGCAGCGGAGCGAGGCCAGGCACCTCAGGGCGTCCTCCCTCGGATCGGCGGCAGTGCGCGGAGCACCGGGCGGCGTGCAATGCTCAGCCATCGTCGCCTCCTCCACCGCCCGTCGATCTCCTGAGGAACGCGGGGTGCCTGCCGCCCGCGCGCTCGAACATCTCGTGGTCCACGGGGCATGACGGGCAGTCGTAGTCGCGCGAGCACACGGTGCCGGGCGCGATCCCGAGGAGCGCGTACCTGCAGGGACGCTCCGCGCCCCACCTCGAGCGCAGCCTCTCGATGGCGATGGGCTCGCGGCGCCGCCGATCAGCACCAAGCCGTCGAGCACCTTCAGGTACTTCTGCAGAATCT
>CAZGVR010000068.1:2786-11515 GCA_964528945.1 uncultured Myxococcales bacterium | reverse complement strand
CCCTGGTGGGGACCCGGCAGGGCTGTCCCGTACGTCTCGGAGGCGCGGAGCATGACCCGGATCGAATCGTCGCAGACCTGGTGGCCGAGCCCCCTGGAGCCCGTGTGGATGGAGAGCACCGTGCACCCCACCTGGAGACCGAAGGCGTCAGCGGCGGGCGCGTCGAAGATCTCGTCCACCCGGTCCAGCTCGACGAAGTGGTTTCCCGAGCCCAGGGTTCCGAGCTGGCCCGAGCCGCGCTCCCGGGCCCTCACGCTCACCGCCGCCGGATCCGCGCCCTCGATGCAGCCGCGCGACTCGAGCCTGTCCAGGTCGCTCGCGAGCCCGCGGCCCATGTCGACGGCTGCAGCCGCCCCGCGGAGGAGCACGTCATCGAGGCCGGGCCCGTCCAGGCCGAGGCCCGGGTTCTCGGAGCCCACGCCCGTCGGCACGCGCTCGAGCAGGGCCTCGGCGAGCCGGACCCGGTCCGGGATCAGCGCCGCGGCCTCGACCGATAGCACGTGCATGCGCACGCCGCAGTTTATGTCGTATCCGACCCCGCCCGGGGAGACCACTCCCGTGCGCTCGTCGAAGGCCGCCACGCCGCCGATCGGGAAGCCGTAGCCCCAGTGGATGTCGGGCATGGCCAGGCTCGCACCCACGATACCGGGGAGGGTCGCGACGGCCGCCACCTGCCTGGGGCTCTGGTCGCGCCTGATGACATCGAACAGGGCGTCGGTCGCGTGGATGATCCCGTCCACCCTCATGGGTCCGCTCGCCGGGATCCGCCACCTCGCACCGTCCATCCGCTCGAACCCGATCTCGATCGCGCGGCGCATCACGGCCGCCGCGCCGCTCGCCCCGTGCCCCCGCTTCCTCGCCTTCCTCGACATCACACGTCCAGGTACACCAGCGCACGCCAGCCTCCGCGATCCGTGCCGATCTCCAGCCCGTGATGCGTCGCCGCCTTGGGCGCCATCCGCACCGAGCCCGGATCGGCCCGGCTTCCGAACAGATCGGCCTCGAGGACCATCCCGCCTGCGGACTCGCCGAGCCTGCACTCGGCGCGCACCGGGAGGAAGCGCCTCGCGTCGAAGAGGTACACTACCTCCTGCAGCAGGTCCACGAGGGCCATCTCCGCGTCCACGGATTCGAGCCGCACCCTGACGCGCTCCGTCTCCCTGCGCAGATCGCGCGGCGAGATCGCGTCGGCGAGCGCCATGGCAGCGGCTGCCATCAGCCGATCGCGATCCGGCGCCCGGACCTCGAGGCCGACGTCCGCCGTGTGATCCACGAGGCGGTAGTCCACGCGGGCCGGCAGCGGCCTGGGCCCGGACAGGATCCATCGCTCGGCGAGGCATTCGAGGACCAGCGAGAGCGGGCGCGACGTGACCGGGTCCACGAGATCGGGCACGAGGTCGAGCGCCGGCCTGAGCGCGAAGTCCCTCGCGAGCAGCCCGGGGTGCGGCAGCCTGGGAGGCGGATCCTCGCGCACCACGAGTCCCATCAGGAGGACGTCCAGGTCGAGCGATCTCGGCCCCCACTTCTCGCGCACGCCCGGACGGCCGGCCGCTCCCTCGATGGCCGCGAGCCTGTCGAGGAGCGCCGCCGGATCCAGGGACGTATCGACCAGGGCCGCGGCGTTCAGGAACTCGTGCACGGAGGGCCCCATGGGCCGCGTCACGTAGACCGGGGACACCGCGACCAGGTCGACCCCGTCTTCGGCCGCGAGCAACCGGGCCGCGAGGAGGAGGTTGGCCTCCCTGTCGCCCAGGTTGGTCCCCATCCCGATGATTGCACGCTCGCGTCCGTCCATGCTACCTTCCCGGAGGTGGCAACGATCATAGACGCGAGGCCGTGAATGGGCAATCTCGATGCGCTCATCGGAAAGTTCGGCAAGAGCTTCGCCGCCGGGGATCACGTCTTCTACGAGGGGGACGAGGGCAGCGAGCTCTATCTGGTGCACTCGGGGTCCGTGAAGATCTACAAGGTCATCGGCGACAGGGAGCTGACGCTCTCCATCCTCCACGAGGACGACTTCTTCGGCGAGGTGGCTGCCCTGCTCGGCGAGTACCGCACCGCGAGCGCGGTCGCCCTGACCGACATCACCCTGATCGCGTTCCCCACGAACCTGATAGAGAAGATCATCACGAGCCAGACCGAGGTCGCGATCAGGCTCCTCAAGCTCATGGCCAGACGGCTGAAGGCCGCGGACGAGCTCATCTCGATCCTGATGCAGAACAACCCGCAGGCCAGGGTCGTGCTGGGCCTGTACAGGCTGATCGACGACACGGGAGAGGAGGTCGAGGGAGGCACGTCCATCATCGTCGAGCCCGACGACCTGGCCGCCCAGATCGAGGTGAAGCCCGACGACGTGAGGAACCTGCTCAGGAGCCTCGAGAAGAAGAAGATCATCGAGGTCGGGCCCGAGGGCAAGGTCCTCGTGAAGTCCATGGACGACCTCGCGGAGTTCTACCAGTTCCTGGAGCTGCAGGCGCGCTTCGGCGCCTGATCCCGCCTCCCATGAGGACGTACGCCGAGGTCCTGGCCGAACTCTACCGCAGGGAGGGCAAGGACGCCAAGTTCTGCATAGAGCGCGTCGAGGATGCGGCCCGCTGCCTGGGATCGCCGCAGAAGGGCCTACGGGCCGTGCACGTGGCAGGATCGAACGGCAAGGGATCGGTCACGTCCATGGTGGCCCTGTACCTCCAGAAGGCGGGTTACCGGACCGGCAAGTTCACCTCCCCCCACCTCCACAGGTTCACCGAGCGGATCCAGGTCGACGGCCGCGAGATCCCCCGCAGGGACGTCGTGCGTCTCTTCGGCAAGCTGGAGGGACACATCGCGAGAGGGTCCCTGCCCTGGCTCACCTTCTTCGAGATCGCGACGCTCATGGGGTTCCGCTGGTTCAGGGAGCGCCGGGTGGACGTGGCCGCGATCGAGGTAGGGCTCGGCGGAAGGCTCGACGCCACCAACGTGCTGACCGGCATGGTGGGCGCGATCACGTCGATCTCGCTCGAGCACACGCGGATCCTCGGCCCCACCCTCTCCCACGTCGCGGCCGAGAAGGCGGGCATACTCAAGCCGGGCATGCCCGTGGTCCTGGGCAGGATGCCGGCCACGGCCGAGCGCGTGATCGTGGACCGCGCACGCGGCCTGGGCTGCGAGGCGTGGCGGTTCGGCAGGGAGTTCGGCATGGTGCCCTGCGGCCAAGGACGCCTGGCCTACGAGGGCCCGGGCCTGAGGCTCGAGGGGCTGACCGTGAGCCTCGAGGGACGGCACCAGCTGGTCAATGCAGGGGTGGCCGTTGCCATAGCGCAGATCCTGGAGTCGAAGGGCTACCCGCTGGACGTCCGGGCCCTCTCGGGCGCGCTCGCGGACGTCAGGTGGCCGGGCCGCCTGGAGCGGCTGGCGTCCGACCCCGAGGTCGTGATGGACGTCGCCCACAACCCCGAGGGGATCAGGACCCTGGTGAAGGCCATGGCCGGCCGCAGGTTCCACGTCGTCTTCGGCGGGATGGCGGACAAGCCCCTGCTCCAGATGATAAGGATCCTCGCGCCGATCACTGCCCGGCTGTACATCACCGCCCCTGACGTGCCCAGGGCGCTCAGGCCGGCCGACTACCCCAGCGTGCCCGGGGCGAGCCGCTTCGACGCCGTGGAGCGGGCCGTGGACGCCGCGCGAGAGCGTGCCGCGCTCGGTGGGGGGGCCGTCCTGGTGACCGGGTCCATCTTCACCGTGTCCGTGGCCAGGGCCCACGTGCTCGGTCTCGATCGAGTGGATCCGCTGATAACTTCTTGACGATCCTCTTTCCATCGCACCATATCGCTTGACAAGCCGGACGTTCTGGGATTTTGTGCACCCTGACGGCCCAGCGGGAGGGGACCTGCCTTCCGGCCGCTCGAGCACAGGCAAATGCCAAGGAGGCAAAGATGAGGCGATCCGTGACCGGGATCATCGCCGGCCTGCTATTCCTCGCAGGCTGCGACAAGCCCGACCAGATCTACGACAAGCTCCCGAGCGACTACGACCCGGTCGGGGCAAACGGTCTCTCGGCTTCGGTGAGCACGCACTACAGCGGGGCCAAGGGGTTCGTGGACGAGACCCTGGCGTTCGTGCCCACCACACCCACGGTCGAGGTGTGCACCGACTCCGAGGTCTCCAACAAGCAGAAGTGGATGGTCGAGCAGCCGGTGGTCCCGATGAAGGGCGCGGGCGGGCTGGACATGACCGGCGGGACCGACTGGTCCGGGCTCACCATCGACGACGCGCAGCAGCCCGAGGCCCTGTGCCAGGCGCTCTACTTCGACGCGGGCGGCGTCGCGGCCTGGGGCGACTACTACGAGCTGATCGCGTTCTTCGACACGACCACGCGGACCATCGACGACATCCTGATCCGGTCGGGGTACAAGGGCACGATCGTGGCCGGGGACTTCACGTTCGAAATCAACGAGTCCATCGACAACGCGGGCATGGCCCTCTCCCGCGGCGACGGCTCCAGCCGCGACCCCAAGACCGACGACAACATGCGGGAGATGGACAGGGCGCTCATAACGGCGTTCCGTCCCGAGCTGGATGCCAGCGGCGTGGACTGCGTGGACGCGGGGTCCTGCTACATCATAATGTCGGGCACCCTGCCCGTCCTCGTGTTCATGAGCGTGGGCGTGTACATCGTGCTCGAGCCCATCCAGCAGCACATCGTGCAGATGGAGATCAGCTTGAAGCGCGACTTCAGGATCGGCATGGGCGACGCCGAGGTCGTGGGCATCGATCCCACGATCTACGGCACGACGGCCGCCGGCATCCCCGACTGCGAGGTCACTTTCGGGACCACGTGGGCCGACGTCCAGGCCGACTGCCTGGCCGACGATCCCATGGCCATGGCCCAGGTCACGTCCGTGTACGGGTACGAGTACGTGCTCGTGAACATGGGCGGCGTGCTCATCTACTTCGACAGGCCGAGCCTGGCGGCCGACGAGATCCTTCCGCTCATGCCCACGCCCGAGGCCGGCGACACGGCGTCCATCATCAGCATCAACGCGGCTTACGAGGGCAACTTCTCCATGCCGTACTCGGACGTCCTCACCATCTTCAAGGCGAACCTGGACGCGGCCATCCGCGCGCAGGTCCCTGCCCTCCTGCCCGGGGATCCCACGGGCGTGGAGAAGCTGAAGACGCCGGACGATCCCGACCTCCCGGCCATCGTGCAGGCCCGCTATCCCGACCGCCTGCGGCCGGGCGGCAGCTACGCCGCGTTCTGCGAGCCCGACGGGCCCGACACGAACACCGAGTACGACACCTGCCTCATGGACGCGAGCAACAAGCCGGTGCTCCCGCTCGTCAGGACTCTGAGGGACATCGTGGCCTCCTCGCTCGGGCCGCTCATGCCCGACAAGCTCACGGAGTACAGCTTCTACGTCATGGAGTTCGAGAGGGCGCTCGGCCAGTACTTCAACGGCGGCGTGCCCATCAACGACGACCAGATCAACTTCTCCCCCAACTCGAGCAGGCCGGACATCATCTACGCCTCGATCTCCAAGCTCGGGCCCGGAGAGGAGTACGTGGTCAACATGTACTACGGCGGGAACGACGACCGCATCCACTTCCTCAACTGGCAGAAGGGAGTGGGCAGGATGGAGGAGGTGCTGTTCGCGGACGCGGCGCTCCCCACCCCGTCCGATCCCGCGCCCACGGGCGGGTTCACCCTCGCTCACCTCATGACCTCGCCCAGGCTCGGCCTGGGCGCGATCGGGACCGTGTCTTGGGACGCGACAGATCTCAGGCCCGAGACCAGGCGCGCGCTCCTCGACATCCGCCTGACCTCGTCCGAGACCGTCACGGTGCTCGCTCCCTTCCTGGAGGCCAGCAGCACGAGCGGCTACTGGATCCCGCTCGAGGGCGCGCACAGCGAGTTCGTGCCGGCCGACTTCTTCCAGCTCTACGGCGGGACGATCGGCGCGGCCTTCTGGCTGGTCCCCGAGTCCTACGGATCCGACGTCAAGGAGATCGTGGCGATCGACGCCTCCAACTTCTTCGGGAACGTGTTCTTCTGCGGGTTCCCCGTGAAGATCGGGGATTTCGCCGATGACCTCCTGCAGGCCATAGAGGACGGTGGGTACCCGTGCGAGATGATCACCACGCGCAGCGAGAACCGCGAGTTCATCATGTCGCTCACGGACATGGACTCGCAGATGATCATCTACATAACCAACAACATGGTCAGCGAAGTCTTCGTCTGGTCGCGATAGTCGGAGGGACCCGAGCAATGAAGAACAGAACAACAAGGGCGACGGTCCTCGCTGCGAGCGTCCTCGTGACCGCGATGTGCGTGCAGCACCGCGACACGCGGACCGAACTCTTCGACGAGAACGTCTACCTCGACAAGCAGTTCCTGACCAGGGCGAACCCCAACCACGTGAACGCCGCTGGCGAGCAGGACGACTACGGCTGGCTCATGGGCCTCACCGTGACCGCCGTGTCGGTCCCCACGCCCATCACGGACATCTTCCCCGGCCTGCAGGGCGACGTGCAGTACGTCAGGTTCGGGTTCTCCCAGAACACCATGCAGATCATAGACGCGGTGGTGCCGGGCCCGTACGACCCGACCGGGAACCTGCCGGATCCCACGGGCGCCCAGGACTTCGCCCCGCGCATCCTGCAGGAGTACGACGGCACGCACGTCGATCTCCAGCTTCGCAGGAACCTGGACGGCGAGATCACGAACTACGAGGAGGAGAACCGCGAGCGCGAGTGGGAGTACCGCCAGTGGCTCAAGTTCCAGCCCGAGAAGGGCAAGTTCTCGGATCTCTCCAAGTTGAGCTGGTACTACGACTGGGCGGTCTCGCCGGCAATGGTGCTCACGTCCACGAGCCTGGTCCCGGGATCGTACCACTGGGTCGACTCGCTCGGCCAGGAATCCAACATGTGCGACGGCATGGACGATTCCGAGTGCCAGGTGGACTGGGCAAAGGGCGACTACATGGAGTGGACCGTGCGCACGGTCTACAAGGTAGAGCCATGGTACTCGAGCCTCATGAACTTCCGTGCCAACACCGACACCCAGACAGTGGACATCAAGTACTCGTTCTGGCGCCGCCCGGATCCCGCGGCCGGCAACGAGTACGTGCCGCGGCCGATCGCGGAGAAGGACCAGTACCGCCGCCATTTCGGCATCTGGGACTACGTGGTCCACAACTACCAGGACACCGAGACCGGCCTGATCGGCGCGGAGTCCATGCTGCTCAGGTTCAACCCCAGGGAGCCGATCGACTACTACCTCGTGGACGTGCCCGAGGAGTTCGTCCCGGTCTACGACCTCGTCGAGGAGAAGACCAACGAGGTCTTCGAGAACGCTGGCGCGGGCGTGCGCATAGCGTTCCACGAGGATCGGTTCGAGGGCAACATCCCGAGGTACTTCGGTGACATCAGGTACAGCTTCGTGAACTGGCACAACAACATGTTCACGGACATCCCATGGCTCGGCTATGGCCCGAGCCTCGTGGACCCGAGGACAGGCGAGATCTTCAACGCCACCCTCAACTTCAACAACTACCTCGAGCTGCACTGGTACACGTACGTGGTCAAGGACTTCCTCGAGCAGGTGTCCGACTCGTTCGATCCCGAGATGCAGGACGACCCTTGCACGGACGGGCAGATGCGTCCCGTGATCCCAGCGACCGTGCAGGAGGAGCTCAGGAACACGACGCTCTACTCCAAGCTCACGTCCTACATGGGCGAGGAGCCGGACGACTGGCCGGTCGAGCACCCGGCCGAGTGGTACGACCAGTACCACATGCTCCAGCAGGACCTGAGGTTCTTCTACCCGCCCTACCAGACGTTCGTGTACAGCGGGCGCGCTGCCGGCACCGCTGACCTCCAGGGTATGCGCGAGGATCTCATGGCCCGCGACCAGGAGTTCTGGAAGATCGCGGGCAGCCTGGACTCGGTCGAGAGCCCGACCGGGTACAACGACTTCACCACGCCCGGCGCGATCGAGGCCGGAGTCGACTTCTTGAACCGCGCCAAGGACTCCATGTCGGCCCACAACCAGATGCAGCAGGACAGGTGGGCCGCGGCCGGCCTGCACGCGATCGATCTGGTCGACGGTCCGTCGCTGCTGGGCACGATCGAGAACATCAGCCAGCGGTGCGTTGGCGGCTCGTGGCAGACCTACGAAGAGTGGGAGGACGAGATCAGGTTCAGGATCGCCACCCAGGTCTCGATCCACGAGCTCGGCCACAACGTTGGCCAGTACCACAACTTCATGGGAAGCGTCGACAGGCCGCACTACGTGTACGACACGGCGGACCCGACCGAGGTGATCGTGCCCATGTCCACGGTCATGGAGTACGTGCACCACTTCGCGGAGGTCGGCCGGCCGGTCGAGGAGATCGGCTGGCTCCCCTACGACGTGGCGACCCTGACGTACGCTTACCGCTACGACTCGCAGGCGGCAGTGGACGAGGAGACCGATCCCGCGATCATCCGGATGGTGCACCCCGAGTGGCACGACCCCCTCATCGACCCCTCGGACGAGCCGGGCGGCCCGGACGGGGCAAAGCACCTGGAGAGGTCGTACCTGTACTGCAACGACTACCACTCCATCCTGAGCCCGTTCTGCAAGACGTTCGACCTCGGCACCACACCGACCGAGATCGTGTCGAACATGATCCAGTACTACGACTGGATGTACAAGTTCTCGAACTTCAGGTCCTTCAGGCAGTACTGGGAGACCTGGACGTATCCGGACT
>CAZGVR010000068.1:2364-2776 GCA_964528945.1 uncultured Myxococcales bacterium | reverse complement strand
CCCTACCGCAGGTTCCTGGACCTGTGGGCCCTGGACTGGAACGGATCCGATCTCTAGAACGACCTCAGGATCCTGGGGGTCGAGGGGGACACGTTCTTCTTCGACAACGTGAGGGACGAGTTCGGCAGGGAGATGGGCCAGGCCAACAGGCTGCTCATCAACTACTACCTCGCCATCCTCACGCAGTCGAACTCCGAGCGGTCCTACGCGACCACCTACGACTCCTACTTCGGGGACGTGACCCGCATCGGCATCATCTACGACAAGTTCTACGCCATGCTCACGTTCCTCGGCCTCTGGCCCGTCGACTACAACTGGGACATGTACGCGTACCTCGCGTACTACGAGGGCAGCTGGGGCAATTCCCAGTGCTACTCCGACTCCCTGAACGCCGTGGACGCCATGCTCGGCG
>CAZGVR010000068.1:0-2354 GCA_964528945.1 uncultured Myxococcales bacterium | reverse complement strand
CGGCGCCTACGACGTGTACCCGTGGTTCCTGCCCACGGCCGTGCTGCTCTTCGCCCAGGACACCCACGACATCAACTTCGGCGACCAGGCCAAGAAGGAGTGGATCGGGTTCAGGACGTTCGAGCGGCTCGAGGACCTGACCGACTTCTTCGGGTTCGATCCGAGGCACGAGTGCCTGTCCTCGGCCGGCGTCGTTCCCGACTGCACGACGGCGGCGCTCGGGTCCGAGGACGACGGCCACCAGACCTTCCACGACGCCGAGGGCGGCAAGTGGGTCTACGTGTACCTGGACGACCGGAACCAGCACGTCGTGGCCTCGGCAGACATGAGCCCTGCCTCGTACAAGCTCGTGTGGGACTACAACGAGGACGTGAACGTGAGTCACGCCGACTACGTGAGCACGTACTCGATCAAGTACTACATCGACTACTACGAGTACTTCAACTGAGGTGCCGGACGCGGAGTAAACGACCATGAAACGGCAACTCGAACGCACGCCCGCAAGGTGGGCGGCCCTCGCGTGGGGACTCCTGGTCCTAGCTCCGGCCGTAGCCCACGGCCAGGGCATCGAGGCCGACTACCCGGATGCCGAGGAGCAGCCGGCCCAGCCAGCGGCTCCTGCCACGGCCGAGGCGGTCGAGCCGGACGAGGCCCCGCCGGCCTTGCCCGTTCCTCCCCCGGCCACGCCCAAGATGAACGTCCCGGCATTCGGGGACGAGGCCCAGCCTCCAGGGACCTACCCCGGGCCAAAGCCGCTCGTGCTTCCACCGCCAGAGGTGCCGGTCCAGCCGGTCGCGGGCGAGGGCGGGCCAGGCGAGGGCGAGGGCGGGCCCGGCGGCGGCTCGGCGGCTGCCGAGCCGGTCACCGGATCGGCCGAGGCCACCGACATCCAGCTCGATGCCATCATCCCGACTGCGGCCAAGGCCAGCAAGCTCTACCAGATCCAGGCGAACTACGAGCTGCACTTCAACCTGTTCTCGGACCAGTACGGCGCGAACGACTGGTACAGCTGGTACATGCTGAGGTTCGACCTCAACCTGACCAAGTTCGATCAGCTGAGCCTGCGCGCGGATCTCGAGCAGCGGTACATCGCCGACCCCGGCGAGACCGGTCTCTGGTTCGGGGACATGAGGCTGTACTACTCGCGCAAGTTCGCGATCCCGATCAAGAGCTACAAGCTGCCGGGCAAGCTCTCGTTCTACCTCACGGCGCCGACCTCGAGGCAGTCGCAGAAGCGCACGTACATCACGAGGCCCACGCTCTCGCTCACGCGCGCCCCGAGCATCGGGCCGGTCACGCTGATCGCCAACGCCTACTTCAGGTACTCGTTCGTGAAGTACGCGGAGTCCGGTGGGAGGAGCGGGGCCAACGAGCGCATCGCGACCGGGTACATGCTGCAGCTGATCTGGGCCGCGACGTCCTGGTTCGCGCCTTCGGCTGCCTGGCAGTACATCTGGTCCAAGGCATACGAGACTCGCGAGAACGAGTTCCAGGCCTGGCAGGCGTCCTACTACTGGGAGGTGGCGCTCAACTTCTCGCTGCCCATGCCCGAGAAGGCCCCCACCATCGACGTCTCCCTCGCCTATGCCCAGGGTTCGAACGTCCTGGACGAGGGCGTGTACCGCATGTACTTCTCGAAGCGCGATCAATCCGAGCTGTACCTGGGTCTGAGCCTGGCCTACTGACGCACCCGACATGTTGCACGGGGCTCGAAACCGTGCTATTCGATGGCGAGCCGAAAGGCAACGGAATCGCGACATTGCAGCCGGATGAAGGCTGCGGGCCTTTTTCACCACACTGTCCAGGAGGGATACCATGAGAAGAGCAACAGGGTCTCAGGGAGCGGCGCTGCTCGTCGCCCTGCTGGCCGCCAGACCCGCGAGGTCCATCACGGCCGGCCCGGACTACTTCGGCTACACCGGAGCGGACGACGCCGAGACCGGTGTCACGTACGCATGGGTCGACATGAGCGGCGGAACGGACGTCACGTTCATCGCGGTGGGTACGCCCGCGACGACGGACGACTCGACGTCCGCGGCCATCCCGCTGGGGTTCACCTTCAACTTCTACGGGACCGACTACAACGACGTCTACGTGCTTTCCAACGGCGTGATCGTCTTCACCGCGCTGCTCGCGACCGAGTCCGCGCCGTTCTTCGGCGCACAGTGCCCGCTGCCCAAGGCAGACGAGGTCGACAACATGGTCGCGTTCTACCAGAGGGACTTCAACCCCGACGACGCGGCCTGCGCAGCCGGATGTTGGATCCGCAATACGACGGGTGGAACCGCCCCGAACAGGTGGTGGGGAGTGACGTACAACGCGGTCCCGATCTTCCGCGATGTCATGACAGAGGA
>CAZGVR010000067.1:8834-11609 GCA_964528945.1 uncultured Myxococcales bacterium | reverse complement strand
TGGATCAGGGGAACCGCCCCTTCGGGGTGGCAGATCACGCCGGCACCCATCGTGAGGGTCCCGCGCATGGGGATGATCCTGGCATCGACCACGTCGCCGGTCTCGTACCCGGCGGCCGGGTAGGGCTGCTCCACCATCCAGAACCCGCCGCCGATGAGATCCACGAGCTTGAGCCTCCCGCGGGACCGGCCCAGGACCTCGAACACGCTCCTCATGGTCGCCAGCAGGCCGCGGTAGACGGGTAGGCTGCCGTCTGCATCCAGCTCGACCCATCTCTCGGACACGAACCTGTGCACCGGGCTGCGCCAGGGAGGCACAGACACGTCGAACCCGAACCAGTCCAGGAAGAGCCTGCTCCAGGTCTCGTTCCAGGGATCGTCCTCGCTGAAGCGCCCGGCGAGATCCTGGAACCTGGTCCTGGCCTCCACGGCGATCTCGAGGCCGGCCCCTTCCGAGTACTGGGAGAGGACCCTCTCGAGATGCGGCAGGTACTCCATGGGCCCCGAACATAACAAATGGCGCGGCCGTGTGCTATTCTCGACGTGTACCACCGGCCACAGGCGGAGCAGGCGGGAGATCGCGGGTGACACGAGAGCGCGCCACGAATCCACCCGCATTCGCAGCGGCGGTCCTCTTGCTCGCCTTGACGCCGATCCCGCGCACGGCCGCGGCCGCCGGCTTCTCCATCACGTCCGAGACCATCGGCCAGGCGTACGAGCTGAGGGGCAGGGACGGCCTCTTCGTGATCCCGAGGAGCAGGATCACTCAGCTGCTTTTCCTCTACGGCACGGACCTGGCGAGCGGGGCCGGGGACGCCCTCTTCCCGAAGAAGCTGGACATCTCGATCGGGCTCAGCCTGGACCACGACTTCGGCGTGTCCTCGGCCAGCCTGGATCCCAACGACCAGTCGAGCTTCCTCCCGCTGGTCGAGAGGACCGAGGTCGGGATCCTCGCGAGCAGGCTGCAGGGCCGGTTCGGGCTGGATCACGCCTTCACGTTCGGGCTGGGCAGGCTCGTGCTGCTGGGGCCGGCCGGCTTCGTGGCCATGGACGGCATGGACCTGGGCTTGCGCATCGGCGGGGTGCTCGCCCTGGGCGTCTCGGCAGGGCTGGAGCTGGTCCCGGACCTCAGGCTCTCGGTCATGGGCCTCCCCGCAGACGGGATTGCGCGCGACGACCGCCACGGCTGGCCGCCGGACCTCCACCCCGGGATCGAGGAGCCGCGGCACAGGCCGCTGGTGGCGGCCCTCCTGGGCATCGGGATCCCGGGCGGCGGCGAGCTCACGATCTCCTACCGGAGGACCTGGGCGGACCTGGACTTCGAGGAGGTCTCCGTGGACAGGCTGGGGCTGGGCCTCACGGTCTCCGGGTGGGGGCGTCCCGTGTCGGTGAGGATCCGCTCGGTCTTCGACCTCGTGTGGCTCAGGGTCGCGGAGCTCGAGGCGGAGATCGAGATCCTGCCGGCCGGCCCGGATGGCCCGGTCGGGTTCGGCCTCACGTACCTCCACATGCTCCCGCTCTTCGACGCAGGATCCATCTTCAACGTCTTCGACACGGATCCCCACGACGAGGTGGGGGTCTTCGTCTCCCTTGGCAAGCCGCTCGCGAGCCTGCTGCACGTGACTGCCGGGGCCTCGGTCAGGATCACGGACGTCTCGTCCTACGACGAGGCGCCGGCATCGGCATTCTCCGACGTCCAGGGCTGGCTCACGGTCACGATCCGCAAGGGGCCGCTCGTCCTCGGGTGGTCGACCCGCGGAGGAGGAGGCGAGAGCGGGGTGCTCGCGGGCACGACCCTGAGGGCAGAGCTCTCCCTGCTGGGCGGCAGGCTCGAGCCGGCCGCTGGCCTGGGGCTCTGGTTCTGGGACGACCCCCTGCGACGCACGCAGCACGGGCTCACGGCAGGAGGCTCGGCCACGATCGCGTGGCGGCCGGTTCCCCGCTTCTCGATCCTCGTTGGCATGGACGTGTTCTCGAACGACGTGGCAGGGACAGGCATCTCGGGGATCGCCAGGATGGAGGTGAAGCTGTGAGCGCGGCCGCGCATGGCCGCCACTTCCGCGTGGCCGTCCTCGTGGCGGCACTGCTCGTCGCGACGGCGGCCGCGGCCGCCGGCCTCATCGGGAAGAGCTCGCTGGGAGTACGCGCCAGGCACGGCACGCACGTCCTCGAGAAGGGCATGGAATGCACCCGCTGCCACGTCAAGGCCTCGACCTCGAACAAGGCCTCGGACCTGATCCTCCCATCGCACGAGGCCTGCCTCGAGTGCCATGCCGGAGCCACGTGCGAGGGCGAGATCCAGCCTTCCTGCAAGGCGTGCCACCAGGGCGAGCCCGAGACGCTGCTCACCGCGAGCTTCGCGCACGCGGGCAGGGTGGTGGTCGCGTTCGACCACTCGCTGCACGTGCCGTGGATGAAGAAGGGCTGCAAGGCCTGCCACGAGCTCAAGAAGAAGAACCCGGACTCCCGGAACCCGTCGCTCCCCTCCATGCAGGTCTGCATCTCGTGCCACCCCCACGACGACGCGTACGCCACAGACTCGTGCGCCCCGTGCCACGTCGCGGGCGAGGACGGCACGCTCGCGAGCGACACGGGAGGCAAGGTGCTCTCGCCGCCCTCGTGGATGCACGGCGCCCTGCACGACGAGTCGTGGGCCTTCGACCACGGGCCGTCGGCGGCCACGCGGCCGGGCTTCTGCGCCGCGTGCCACACGGACGCTGACTGCGGCTCGTGCCACGCGGGCACGGTCAAGCCCGAGGCAATACACCCGGGGGAC
>CAZGVR010000067.1:0-8824 GCA_964528945.1 uncultured Myxococcales bacterium | reverse complement strand
GCGAGCAGCGGAGGCACCAGCAGCCCGGGGCCAATGGCCGGCCCGCCCGCAGGCGCCAGCCACGCAGCGAACGTCGGCGCCGGACCCGCGGGTGCGACGGGAGCCGCCTTGGCCAGCGAGCCGGACTGGAACGACTTCCACGCGGTGGCCGCTTCCATGGGCGGGCTGAAGTGCGGGTCCTGCCACGGATCGCAGGAGTTCTGCCTGTCGTGCCACCAGAAGGCGGGCGTGGCGTGGTCGTCCCCCATCGGCCTCGGGGTGCCGGCAGGCGACGTGTTCCACCCGGAGGGCTGGTACTCGTTCGGCGGGCCTGGCAAGCACGGCAAGGAGGCCAAGAAGAACCTCGCGACGTGCGTGTCCTGCCACACCGAGGCCGACTGCACCATGTGCCACTCGGCAGAGTCCACGTTCTCGGTCTCGCCGCACCCGGGCGCGGGCACGTGGCTCAAGAAGTGCGGGTCGCTCGCCAAGAAGAGCCCGTCCACGTGCCTCGCGTGCCACCTTGCGGTGCCGGCGGCGTGCAGGTGAACGCAGGCGAGCCTCGAGCATCCGCGCGGTATGGTGCGTAGCCCTGCGGGATTGCATTTGATTCGAGGCGTGCGAGTGACCCCTAAAAGACCTAAAAGATCCGTTCCGGGACGTAGACGATGTCGCCGGCCTGGAGCTGGACGTTGTCGGCCTTGTTCGAGATGATGAGCTTCATGTCCACGACGAAGACGATCTCCTTGTCGTCGCCGGCCTTCCTCGTGATCGAGACCTTGTTCTCCTTGGCGAGCGGGGTGAACCCGCCCGCGAGCGTGATCGCCTCGACTATGGACATGCTGTCCGTGAACGAGAAGGTCCCGGGCTTGTTCACCTCGCCGAGCACGTGGATGTTCTTGGAGTGGAACTCCTTGACGAGCACCGAGACCTGCGGCTTCTTGAGGAACTCCCCGGAGACGAGCATCTGCGTTATCAGGGTGGCCACTGCCTCGGGGTTCATGCCAGCGACCGTGATCCTCTCGATGAGCGGGTAGTCGATGGTCCCGTCGGTCGCGACCTGGAAGGTCTTGTTCGCGAGGAGCGGCTCGTTGAACACGTCGATGATGATGACGTCGCCCGGGCCCAGGCTCATGTCCTGGATGACGGGCGGCGGCGGGTGGTTGATCGGCCCCTGGCCAGGGCAGCCGGCCAGGCCGAGCGCGGCGAGCGCCACCACATGGGCGATCACTCCGCGGTTCCCGGTGCGAGGGGGCACGGGTGCAACGCCGGTGGAAGGAGGCATGGGTGCAACGGGGGGGAGGGAGGGCATGGCCTAGTACATGGCCCGGACGCCCCCGAGGATCTCGAACTTGTTGTACGACTCAGGGATGGCGCCGGTCAGGGTGGATGCAAGCTGTGCCTTGGTGAAGTCGCCGGTGTACTGGAACGTGGCGTTGATCGCGATCCAGTCGGTGATGCGGTACTCGCCGAAGAGGATCCCGCCGAGCACGATGTCGGTCCTGGGGTTGTTGCCGGCCCCGAACGCGGTCGACAGCGAGCCAGACCCGCAGGCCGCGGTGTCGCACTCGTAGAGCGGCGAGTACTGCCAGTAGCCGACCCTGAACTTGGCCGAGAGCAGGACCTTGCCAACTATCAGCTGCTCGTACGAGAGGTAGCCCTCGTTGCGGATGTAGTAGTTCGTGAAATATGACGGCCGCATGTCGCGGATGAAGCCGAGCCGAACCGCGCTCATGGGCGTCACGAAGAACCTCAGCTCCGCGCGCGCGAGGATCGAGTCGAAGTCCGCGGACGGGAACGCGGCCGAGGGCTTGTCGAAGAACGCGGCCCCGTAGCCCAGCTGGGCCGCGATCCCGAACCTGGGAGTGAACAGGCCCTGCAGCCCGATCCAGGACTCGAGGTTGATGGATCCGTTGATCGGGATGATCGGGTCGTCCCCGTAGGTCGTTCCCTTCCTGATGTACGGGCTCACCACGGTGGAGAAGATGACCGCGGTCTTGGGCAGGAACTTCCACTTGAGGTTGAGCTCGACGTCGATCTTGTGGTAGTTGCCCGCGTCCCTCAGCAGCTCGAGCTCGTAGAAGTTCATGTTGTAGCGGGCGTCGAGGCCCACGTCGAACGCCTGGCCGGGCACGAAGTGGAGCCCGAGAGCAGCCACGTTGTGGTCGAGCGTGTAGTTCTTCTTCAGTCCCGCGTTGGGCGGCCGTATGGTCCTGTTGAACTCGTCCGACAGCCTGAACTGCCACTTGCCGTACGGGAAGATCACGAGCCCGATGTCGGCCAGGATGCCGAAGTCCCTGCGATTGTCCAGCGACTTGTCCTTGCCGAACCAGTCCTCGTAAATGCCGGCCAGGCCGAAGCGGAACTCGACGGTCGGCTTCTTGCCCGAGAGCCCGCCCTCGGTCATCTCGAGCCGCTGCGGCGGCAGCGTGGCGAACGCGATGGACGGGACGATCCTGAGCCTGGCCGCGCCCACCGGGTCCGAGTCCGTGAAGTACACGTTGGAGTCGTAGCCCGCCTCCACCCCGAGCCCGGGGTGGAACACCATGGAGGAGCCGAGCTTGATGCCGATGCCCTCGGTGTAGGACCGGTTCTCGATCCACTGCTGCGCGTTCGCGATCCCGGGCATCGTCATGACGAGCGCGAGGGCCGCGACCACGGCCTTGCCCGTCGAGCGTGCGCTTGTATGTGAAGCGAGCCGCATGTATTGAAGCCCCTGTCTCGTGTTCCCCTTGGACGCTACGGCTGCCCTGGAGCGATATCCGGCCTACATGAACGCGGAGGCCGGGATCGGCCTCTCGACGATGTCCAGGCCCACGTCCTCGAAGGTCGTGGGATCCAGCTCGGCCTCGCCCGGAGGCGTGGTGACCGTGACCTCGGTCTTGCCCAGGTACCCCTCGGACTCGCCGATGCAAGCCTCGGCCTCCATGCGCAGCCCGTCGACCTTCTGGTCGAGCACGGTGAGGATCTTGTACTCGTGGGAGATGGACTCCTTGTCGCCGGTCTTGACCGCGGTCCTCAGGCTCACCATCCTGTCCTCGAACGTCCTCACACCCACGTTGATCTGCGTGAGCTTGTCGTTCAGGCACGTCACCTTGATGATGTCCTTGTCCTTGCGCGCCTGGTCGAGGAGGCCCTGGACGTACTTGCGCGTGCCGCGCATCTTCTCGAGCATTGCGGTGGCGTTCGAGTCCATGTCGGTGGTGTTCACCGCGGCAGTGGCATCCTTGCCATCATTGCCCTCGCCATCGTCCGCGAGCGCGATGGCATGGAGCCCGGCCGCGAGCGGCAGGGAGAGCACCACCCCGATCGTGATTGCCTGAAATCCCTTGAGCTTCATGGGGAATTCCCCTCCTCGAGTCGACCCCGCATAGAGGCCGGACTACCATAACCCATTAGTGCTTGGCTTTCAAGCAGCGTTCAACGAAAACAACGTGTACTTATATACGACGTTTAGGAACGAAACGCGACGCTGGCTAGCCGCCCGGCTTGAACACGATCGGGAACACGTACTCCACGGATCCGCCCTCGGGCTTGTCGAACACGAACCCCTTGAACTTGTCCAGCACGCACGTGGTAACGCTCGCGTCCCCGAGCGAGTCGCTGGAGGCGTTCGCGCTCGTCACGCGGCCGGACGTCCCGATCGTGAACTTCACCGAGATCTTGCCCTCGAGCGTCGGGTTCTTGTTCAGCGCCTTCTCGTAGCAGTTCTGCAGCGCGGACATCTTCGAGCGCACGGTCTTCGTGACCTTGGCAGAGTCCAGGATCCCGGTCCCGCCGGTCTCGTCGCCGGCCCCGACCGTTGCCTTGCCCTTCACCTTCTTCTCGGTGGGCCCGGGCCCGGAATCGACCTCACCGGTCGCTGCGCCCACCTTGGTCCCGCCGCCCAGCTCTGCCGCAAGCCCGCCACCTTGACCGCTGGCAAGGCCGAGCCCGCCGCCCACGTCACCGGCCCCTGCCGTCTTGAAGCTGCCCACCTTGGCGACGACGCCGTCGATGTCCGAGGCCACGCCCGAGCCCTTGAGCAGGTCGGCACCGGCCTGGCCCTCTGCATCGCCGCCCACGGACCCGAGCGCTGCAAGGATGCCTGCGTTGTTGACCGCGGCCTTGAGCCGCGCCACCCTCTGGGCCTCGAGCGCGGCCTTCTGCTCCGCGGTCAGCGGCGTCTTGGGCCCCTTGTTCTCGGACTGGCTGGACGCGGTCTTGGTCGGCTTCTCGTCCTCGGCCTCTGTCTCGCCCTCGCCCTCGGTCCCCTCGCCCTCTGCCTTCTTCGCGCCCTCGTCCTCCTCTGGGATTTTGGGCGCCTCGACAACGAGCGCGAGCCACTTGTTGTTGAGGTCGAAAGTCGTGGCCTGCACGGGCCAGTCGTGCACGTTGAAGTAGATGCAGAGCGCGATGGACGCGCCGCCCGTGATCAGCCACGTCCAGCCGATCAGCCCTTCCTGCATGGTGAAGAGCCCGATGAACGCCTTGATCCACGCGCCGCGCACGGTTGCAGGAAGCTGCGGCCTGGGCTGCACGGGCGGCGGCACCACGAACTGGAAGAGGAGCGTGGTCTCGCCGATCGTGACCTTGCCCCTGCTCGAATCGTCCAGCGGGATGCGCCGGGCGGCCCCGCCTGCAAGATCCACCACGCCCTGCGGCGAGGACATCTTCCCGCCCATGAACGGCCTCACGTTCAGGAAGTACTGGCCCGAGCGAAGCTCGAACAGCACGCTCCTGCCGGGCATCTGCGGGTGCGCGACCACGAAGTGGTTGCTCTCGCTCTGGCCGATCGTGACGTTCTCGCGCCGCTTTATGACCTGCTCCTCGATGATCTTCCCGCTCTGCAGGAAGCCGATCCTGAGCACCTTGGGCAGGTTGGATTGCGCGGGCGGCTGCACACGACGCACGCCCGTCGTGCGCAAGGACTGGGTCCTTGCTGGCTGCGGCTGGCGGCCCGAGGGCGTGCTGGGCTGGGACATCGCCCCCCCTACTTCTTCTTGGTGCTCACCACGGCGAACTTGAACTTGCTGAACTCGGCCTGGCCTGCCGTGTACAGCACCTCTGATACGAGGCGGTAAGAAATCGTCTTGTCGCCGAGCACCATGGCGAGGCCAAGGCTGGTCACTGCCTGCGAGTTCCGCTGCTGCATGGCCTTTGCCTTCTGCATGGAGTTCTGGAGCGACTGGTAGAGCGGCTCGATGAAGAAGCCGTTGGCCCCGTCGCGCTTGTTGGAGGGGTCGACGGCGCCCTGCCTGAGCCCGACCACCTTCACGTCGTCGACCAGGATCGAGTCCTTGGTGATCGCGATCACGATCGCTCGCTCGAGGTTCTCTTGCGCAGTCGACTTGGGAAGCTCGAGCACGTCGGACTGCTGTATGTTGATCGGGTCGGACGCGTACGACTTCATCAGGAAGCAGAGGATGATGGTCATGGCGTCCATGAGGGACGTGATGTAGAGCGGCATGGCCTCCTCGGTCCTGCCCTTCCTGCGAGCCCTGCTCGAGGCCTTCTTCTTGGCGAGCCACGCCTGGGCGGCCTCGTCGGCCTCGGCCTGGGTCCGCTGATCGAAATCGCTAGACATGGGAGCCTCCTACCGTCACATGACGCCGCCGAGCAGGACCACGTTCGGGAACATCTCGCCCTTTTCGTCCCCGCGGGTCGCGTCCATGACCTTCACGACCACGTCGTACGTGATGTTGCGCTCTGCGCCGATGTTGACCTGGCTCTCGTCCTCGTTGTCGGCCTTGATCTCGCGGATCTTCTTGCCGAGCTCGTTGTAGTCGTAGTCGAGCTGGCCGCCCATGCGCTTCTTGGGGATGGTGGGGCCGGCGTTCGCTGACGCGTCGATGCCAGCGGAGCCAGCGCCCAGGTTCTGGCCCTTGGCCGTGATCGTGAAGCCCTGGTCCGTGACGAGCACGGTCAGGTTCAAGGGCAGCCTGTCGGGCGGCGGGGCAGAGGACGCGGACTGGTTGAACCTGGGCGCGTTCACGTGGATGGACGCGTACGTGACGTAGGTCGCGCTCAGGAGGAGGAACGGGATGATGATGCAGACCAGGTTCATGATGGGGATGAGATCCGGATCCTCGGATTGCATCTCCTTCGACTTCCTCGTTGCCATGTCCTACCTACCTTCCATCGGGACGGACCCCGCGCAGGGGAGCGCGCGATCCGACTGAAGCCTTCGACAAGCAGGCACGACCCATTGTTCCGGGCTAGCCTCCGGCCGAGATCTGGCCTCCGGACTTGAGCCTCGCGATGAGCAGGTTCTCCAGCTTCAGCGAGTACAGGTCGATGTCGTCCGTGATCTTCTTGACTACAGCCGCGAAGAAGAGGAAGGCCGAGAGGTCCGGGATTGCGATGATGAGCCCGTACGCCGTGGTGTTCATGGCGACCGCGATGCCTCGCGCGAGGAGCGCGGCCTTCTGCTCGGGCTGTGCCTGCTCGAGGGCGCTGAAGGCCTGGATGAGGCCCGTGATGGTCCCGAGCAGGCCGAGCAGCGTGGAGATCGACGCGAGCTGCGTGAGCATGATGACCCGCTTCTGCACGCGCGGGACCTCCTCGACGGCGGCCTCCTCTATAGCGTTCGAGATCTCGGCCTCGGACTTGTTGGCCTTGGTCAGGCCGGCCTTGATGACGCGCGGCAGCGAGGCGTTGGGCGCCGCGTTGCAGAGCTTGATGGCCCGGTCGATGTTGTTGGCCATGACCAGCTTGATGATCTGCTGCATGAAGGCCTGGCCGTTGATGTTGTACCGGAAGAAGAGGAAGATGAACCGCTCGATGACGACACCGATCGAGGCGACGTTCGGGATGATGATGACGTACATCCAGATTCCGCCCTCGACGAAGGCCTTTGCGATCCCTTGCATTTGCTGTTCCTCCTTGCTGATCCCCTGACGATGGGTTTCCTGCTCGTTTGGCCTGCTAGCCCACGAAAAACATCGGAACGATTACCATATCTCCCTGCCCAATACAATAGGCCGATGGGCCCTAGAACACGTCCGACTCGACCGAGCCCTTGATGGCGTCCGCGTACTCGGTTATCAGGACCATGACGTCGAACCCGAAGTTCGACCTCTGGAGTATGTAGAAGGCCTGGGGCTTCTGGACCCTGCCCTCGATGGTCATGGTGTCGAGGATGGTCGGGCCACCATCCTTCTTCTTGCCCTTGTCCTCGGCGAGCGCGCTCGCAGGCGAGATCGAGAGCGCGATCAGCGCGAGAGCGCATGCCACGAGCCCCGCTATGGTCTTCTTCATGTGCCCTTCTCCTCGAGCCATCCCGGCCGCGGCCTTCGTCCTAGCCGCCGTCCCCCTCCGCTCCGCCGCCGCCCTCTGCCTCTGCGGCCGCTGCCGCGGCCTTCTTCTTCGCGAGCTTCTCCTGTATCTGGATCATCTTGTCGATCTGCTTGAGAGTGAGATCGATGTCGATCGTCTGCGACGCGACCTTGGTCCCGACCAGGTCGCGGTACAGGAGGAACTTGGTCCTTGCCATCTCCAGTATCTGGATCCTCGTCTTCCCGGTCATGGAGTCGGCCGCGAAGTAGAGGAGGGCCAGGTCGAGGGTCACGGAGACCTTGTCCGCCCCGAGGTCCTCGGCCTTGGTCAGGTGCTCGTTCGCCTGGTCCCACTCGCGGAGGCCGCGGTGGGCCTCGCCCAGGTTCATGTGGATCTCGGCCGATTCCGGGTCCAGGGTGACGGCCTTCTCCAGCTGGACCTTGGCCGCCTCGAAGCTGCCGCCCTCGAGCAGCATGACCCCGAGGTTGTTGAGCGCCTCCAGGAAGTCGGGCTTGAGCTCTATGGCCTTCTCGAGGTTGGCCTGGGCCGCGTCCTGGTAGTCCGTGGCCGCGAGGACTATAGACCGCAGGTAGAACAGCTCGGCGTTCGCCGGGTCGTTCTTCTCGACCATGCCGAGGACGAACCTCGCGAACTCGAACTGCCCGTTCGCGATGTAGGCGCGGGCGAGCGCGAGCATGGCGAGAACGTTGGTCTCGTCGCTCTTGAGCACCTTCTTGCTCACGTCTATGGCCAGGTCGGCCTTGCCGCTCATGGCGAGCAGCTCCGCGTAGGTCACGGCGATGCCGGGCACGTCCGGGTACTTGTCGTACTTGCCCTTCACGAAGTCCATGGCGCCGCTCGTGGACCCGGTCCTCAGCATGAGGAAGGCGAGAGCCCTCACCGCGGGCCCGTAGTCGGGCTTGGCCGAGATCGCCTGCTTGTAGAAATTCTTGGCAGCGGCCTCGTTGCCCTCCTGCTCGGCGATGACCCCGAGGTTGAAGGCCGCCTGGTACGACCCGGGGTTAGAGTCCAGGCTCTTCTCGAACTGCTTCTTGGCCTGCGCCACGTTGCCGGACCCGGCGGCCAAGAGCCCGTCGGCGAGGGCCTTGTCGCCGGCCTTCTTGCCGGCCCCGTCCGCGGGCGGTGGCGGCGGCGCGATCGGGCCCACGGGCTCCTCCGTGTCCCCGGCGCCGCCCGAGCCGCCCACGCCCTCGTTGGGCGCGACCCACTCCCCGCCGCCGCCGCCCTCGTCGCCCAGCCCGGCCAAGGTGTCTCCGGAACCGCTTCCCGTGCCGGTCTCGTCCGCGGGCGTCTTCGCCTTCTTCTTGTTCTTGTCGCCGCACCCGGCGAGCGCGAGGGTGGCGAGCGACGCGATCACGACGAACCTCGTGCCCGTCATGGTCACTTCCCCTCCCCGGCGCCCGGCGCCGTCATGTCCAGCCCTGGCAGCGCGTGCTGCAGCTCGATGCTCCCCACCTTGCCCTTCTTGTAGAGCGGGTAGTTGTCGGGATCGTACGAGTTCAGGCGCTCGAGGGTCTGCTCGGTCCAGGAGTTCATCACGCCGAGCTTCTGGGAGAGCTCGAGAGCC
>CAZGVR010000066.1:0-11647 GCA_964528945.1 uncultured Myxococcales bacterium | reverse complement strand
GGAGGCAGGGGACTGGTGCTCGGCGCGCGGCAAGCGGCTGTGCACGGACGCGGAGTGGCTGGCCGCGTGCGAGGGTGCGGACGGCCTCGCATACCCCTATGGCGCGGACCACGTGCCAGGGCAGTGCAACGACGAGGAGACGTGGCTCCCGTACACGCAGTCCCTGCTCGACGGCTGGCCGCCGGGCGCGTCAGGGCCGGACGTTGAGTCGCTGGAGGCGCTCCTCGCGGCGGCCCGGGCCGTGTCCACGGTCGCCGCCGAGTCAGCGGACCACGTGGAGGCGCTCTACCAGGGAGAGGGATCGGGCACGAACGAGGGGTGCGCGGGCGCGGACGGCGTGTTCGACCTGGTGGGGAACGTGGAGGAGTGGACCGAGCGGGCTGACGGCGGCGAGCCCTCCTTCCACGGGAACCTGAAGGGCAGGTACTGGGCCGAGTCGCGCACCTGCCAGGGGAACGTCACGTCGCACGGCGACGGGTTCAGGTTCTACGAGATCGGGTTCCGCTGCTGCGCGGACCTTCACTGAGCGCCTCGAGCATCCGGTCCACCAGCGTGGCCGCTCGCGTCGCTAGCCCTGCCGGCAGCGGGTGCGAGGCGAGGTGCGACTCCACCACGCCCAGCACGCGCGAGATCCTGCGGTAGGGCGTGTCGGGCGGCGGCGAGGAGGGCGCGGGCAGGAGGTCCTCCAGCCTGCCGCCCGCCTCCAGGTACGGGCGCACGGCCTGGGCCGCGGCGCGCACGAGCGGCTGGTCGATGCCTTCGCGGCCAGCCCACGAGGCCACGGCGACGAGCGCGGCCGGATCGCCTGCGAGGCAGAACATGCGGTCCCACGTCCAGGGCGAGAGGTCCGGGAGCGGCAGATCGGCCGCGCGCCTGCCGAAGAAGCGCGTGAGCACCCAGGTGTGGATGCACGCCTCGAGCACGTCGTTGTCCAGGTCCACGCGCGGATCCGCGGCGATGCGGGCGATGGCGCGCTCGCGCCACGCCCCGCCCTGGTGGTAGAGGGCGAGGTCGCCGCGGAACAGGTTCTCGAAGAGGTACCTCCCGACCTCGAGCGCGAACTCCGTGCGGTGCGCGCGGACCCGCCCTGCGACGAACGCGATCGCGCGCTCGATCTCCCGCGACTCGCGGCCCGGCGGGAAGGGCGAGGGCAGCGCGGCCGCAGCGAGCGGCGCGACCGTCGCGGGCACGCGAGCAGCGGACCCGAGCGGAGCTGCGCGCTTGCCCAGCAGGCCGCGGATCCGCAGGAGCCGCGAGCGGAGCCTGCGCAGCACGATCGAGGCGCGCACCCACCCGTGGAGGGTGGAGTAGGGGATGCCGCAACCGGCCGACACGTCGTGGAGCGAGTCGGTCTTGCCCGGATCGTTGCGGCCGAGCCGATCCTCGTCGCCCTGGTAGAGGTTCAGGAAGAGGTACTCGCCCACTTCCCAGCCGAGCCTCCTGCCGTGCCGCTTCTTGCACTCCGCGATGAAGCGGCACGCGTCCTCGACGATTCGATCGATCTCGGGAGGCGAGGGCGGGACCGGCGTTGGCGCGGGCGGAACGGGCCTGGGCGGTACGGGCCGCGGCGGTATAGGCCGCGGCGGAGCCGGCCGAGGCGGCACGGGCCTGGGAGGTACGGGCCGCGGCGGCGTTGGCCTGGGCGGCATGGGCCTGGGCGGAGCCGGGCGCGGATTGGGCCGCGGACCGGGCCGCGGTGCAACCGGCGGCCTGACTCGTTTCGCCCTCTCAGCAGCACCCTTCCTGGCCATGGGTTCGGCTCCGTGCGCCAGACGTAGAAGAAGCTAGCCCGTCAAGTTGCCGAGCGCCACATGGACCTGGCCACGCGGATCCGCCTGCGGACCATTGACGCCTCTCGAGTACTCCAGGTGCCACGCATGGCCGCGATCTTCCCGATGGCCGTTGTACGAGCGTCGTGGCGGTCCAGGTGCTCCCTGAGCGCTTCGACGATCAGCCTCCCGCAGCCCCTGTAACCACGCCGGGCACTCTCCGACTTGACGCTCGCCCCGAGATCGTCCGGGATGTCTATGGTCACCCGCATGACGCCTCCTCGCCTCTTCCTAGCAGAAGAGCACACGTTCGCAAGTATGCCGCAAGACGGGCAACGGCTGCCTGCCGCCATCCTGCCGGTGTCTGCGCTTCCGGGCATGCAGGGTATTTCGGCCGGTCGGGCCAGATCGTTTCCTGCCCTCTTTGCCGACCGGCAACCTGCGTGGCATGATACGTCGTCGTGTCTGCCTCCCTGCGAATCGATCCAGCCTCGGGAGTGCATCTAAACCCGGCACTTCTTCTCTGCGCTTCGATGATTCTGAGCGTAGCCGGCTGCCTGCGTCACCAGGACCGGGACGCTTCCACCGAAGACGCGATTCACGTCGAGGACGAGACCGAGCTGGAATCCGACTCGACGACCGACGGGGATGGATCCCAGGGATGCGGGCAGGAGCTGCCATGGTGCTCGTCGTCCTCCCCGTCGGAGACGTGCGGCACGCTCGGCGATGACCACTGCGCGAACGCGGGATGCGGGGAGTGCCAGATATGCGACCTGGACTTCTCGTGCGGCCCACCTGGACCGTACGGAGAGATCGGGGGATGCTCGTGTGCGGGTGACGGGAGATGTCACGACCTGTGCAGCGACGACTCGGATTGCGGCGAGGACGAGGAATGCACGGACGCAAGGTGGTTCTGCGGCTATGACGCGCCCATGTACCTGGTGAGACTGTGCTGGCCGCTCGGCAGCCCCCCGTTCGGCCACTGAGACGCTCCCCCCATCCGGTCGGTGTCCGCGCTTGCGGGCATGCCGGGCATATCGGCCGATCGGGAGCGGTTGTTTCCGGGACGGCGCCTATTCCGCAACCCTCGCAACCACCACGTGCACCATCTCGGGCGGGACGTCCGTGCACCCGGCAAGCGCCCGTCCCCTACGGACCAGATCCTGGGCAGCGACGCGATAGCCAGGGCCGCACTGCATCGTGGCCTCGGTCCCATCGAGCACGGTCATTGGCTCCACGAGATCGGGGCATGACACGGCGTACTGCATCCTGATCCACTCGTAGCAGTCCTCGTACGCGCCGAGCAGCGCGGGCTCGCACCCGGCTTCCGAAAGCGAGAAGTTGAGCGCGCCCACGGCGAAGCTCTCTGGCGCGAAGAAATCCGAGAAACCGTACACGAGGGTCTCCCCGCCTCTCGCGATGGCCAGCTCGCCGCTGGGCCACCACGCGCTCGACCCCCATGTGTAATCCACGTGCACCTCGTCACCGGCCGCGAGGTCGGTCGTGTCCCCGACCCATCCGGGGAGCGAGAACGTACCTACCCCTTCCTCGGGCGAGTGCGCGGTGAAGTCCACCTCGATCACGAACCTGTCCCCGGGCAAGGCCGACGTCACGGTCCCGTCGGAGTCGATGCTCTCGTACGGGGACGTGTGGGCGCCGGGCCCGAAGAAGTCCGCGGTCTGGTCCCCGCGAGTTGTGCACGCATCGTATCGGGAACCGCCTGCGCCCGGCGAGCATGCAGAGAGGAACAGTGCGCATGCTCCGAAAGCCGGCAATGACAGCAACGCGGTTATGCCCCTCATGATGTCGATCCATCCTCCCAGTGTCAGTACAGTATCAACCACGTCCCGGGACGGCGCAACCCGAGGGCTGATGGGCTGATGGGAGACGGTGCTGGCCGCTCGGTAGTCCCCCGTTCGGCCACTGAGACGCTACCCCGAAGGCCAGGCAGTATGCAGGCCGCACGCCGCGGCGGCCGCGACGAGGCGGTCGTCGAACGCGGCGAACAGCGGCACTTCCCCCATCAGCCTGCCGATCTCGAGTGCGCTCGCGAGGTGCACGGCGTCGAAGCCGCGCAGCCCGTGCTCCTCCGCGAGGTCGCCGGCCGTGCGGCCAGGTCCTCCCTCAGCTCCACGACGACCATGGCCTTCTTGTTCCTGACCTTCCCGCTGCCGCGCTCGCGCACGTAGAGCTTCACGAGGGCGCTCGTGTCCAGGTAGAGGATCACCGCCCGCGGCTATGGTCAACCGGGGGTCGGAGCGATCCGCGTCTGTGACGGAGCTCGTGAACGAGTGCCGGCGCGGACGGCGTGTGCGTGAGGGCTAAGTCGACAAGGCTCGTCCGCAGCCTCGAGGAACCCTTGAGTTTGATTAGGGCGATGGTTGGAAGATATAATATAGTATCTAGGTTATCCAGGGTTCGGCAAGGCAAAGAGACAGGAACCGGATTGCAGGTCCCAAGACTGCCTGGCCACGGCCGAGCGCAGCGCAGGGATAGCCGCTCCGAGCCCGGCCATGGGAAGACCGCCCGCTGGTTCGGGCCCGGCAAAGGTCCGCAGGTAGGAAACCCGGCATTTCGGCCCTTGATGCATGTCCCGGGCCCCTATCACCGTTTCCGTGGGGTATCGCGGCTCCGAGGGCCCCAATACCGGATAATAACGTCGGGCCTCCTGCCGGCAGAGTCGCGGATGGCTCGGTGAGCCTCGCCGTTGATGTCAAAGCCCACGCGATGTTAAACAAGAGTGGGACGAGAAGGAGGGATGACATGGCCAGCCAGCGGACGCACGTGGTCCTGACCAGCGAGATCGTGGCCGAGATCGACCGGCTCGTCGGCAGGCGGCACAGGAGCGAGTTCATCGCGGAGGCGGCGGGGAGGGAGCTCGAGCGCCGAAGGCAGCTGATCGCGCTGCGGAGCGCCGCCGGCGCCTGGCGTGGAGCGAGGCACCCGGAGCTCGCCAGGGGAAGCGCGGCATTCGTCCGCGGCCTCCGGGAGGAAAGCGAGCGGAGGGCGAAGAGGCCGGGGTCGCGCACGTGAACGTCATCGTGGACTCGTCCACTACCTCGCGAGCGATCCAGGAGTCGCCAGGCAGGCCGGGGCCTTCCGCAGGGAGTGGGCTCGCAGGGGGGTATCGCTCACGCTGGCAGACACCTTTCTGTCCGCCCTGTGCGTCCGGCACGGCGCGATCCTGCTCACGGACAACAGGAGGCACTTCCCCATGAGGCAGATCTCGGTCTGGACGCCGGGGGACATCCCCGTGGACATGGAAGGCTGACCACCGGCGAGCGATCATCAAAGGTCGTGATGTCGCTGTCGCTGCACAGCGGTGCCGGCCCGGCAGTTCAGGGCGCTCCTGTTCCTCGAGGAGTCCGGGCCGTTCGATCCGCTGTGACCGCGACGGCAGGGCATCGAGCGCCGGGCGCGGCCTGGCGGGACCACAGAGTCAGGCTGGTCGAGCAGGAAGCAGCCGAGCCGCAGGCGTCAGCCAGCATCGGTCGCCGGAAACCCGTCGAGGCGGGCGGCGAATACCAGTCCGTGCGGACAGGGGCGGCCCAGTGAAGATCTCCGACCTCAGTATCCTCTTGCAGGAGGGGGAGGGCACGACCCTCGAGTTCGAGGAAAGCCTCTCGCAGTCGTTCGCCCGCGAGGTCGTGGCCATGGCCAACACGGTGGGCGGCAGGGTCCTCCTCGGAGTGCGCGACGACGGCACAGTGGCTGGCGTCAAGGACTCCAACGCGGTGCGCGCCCGGATACAGGACATCGCCCGCAACTGCGATCCACCCGTCAGGTTGCTCGTCTCGCCGGTGGGCGGGGTCATGGTCGTGGACGTGAGGGAGAGCGAAGCAAAGCCGGTGCAGTGCGGAGAGGGGTTCTTCTGGCGGCAGGGGGCCGTGACGCAGAAGCTCACGCGCGACGAGATACGGGACTTCTTCCGGACAGAGGGTGCGATCCGTTTCGATTACTCGCCCTGCCCGCGCTTCCGGTATCCGGAGGACTTCGATCGCGACAAGTACGATTCATGGCTCGCGCTGTCGGGCATCGACGGCAGGCCGCGCACCGAGGACGTGCTTGTCAACATCGAGGCGGCCGAGCGCTCGAGCGGCAGGCTGCTTTTCCGCAACGCCGGTGTGCTCTTCTTCGCAAGGAACGTCCGCCGCTTCTTCAACCAGGCGTACGTCACGTGCCTGCTCGCGAAGGGCACGGACAAGGTCCACATCCTGGACCGCAAGGACTTCGACGGCGGGGTAGTCGCAGACATCGAGGATGCGCTCCGATTCGTGGAGCGCAACACGCAACTGGCGTACCGCATCGAGGGCCTCCGCCGGGAGAACATCCCGGAGTACCCGATGAAGGCGCTGCGCGAGGCGATCACCAACGCGGTCATGCACCGCGACTGGTTCGCGGAGGGTGCGAATGTATTCGTCGAAATCTACTCCGACCGGATCGAGGTCGTCAGCCCCGGCGGGTTGCCCAAGGGGATGACGCTTGCCGATCTCGGACGGAAGAGCGTGCGCCGCAACTCGCTGGTAGCCGACCTGCTACTCAGGATCGACATGATCGAGGAGGCGGGCACGGGCATCAGAAGGATGCGGGACGAATCACGCAGGGGAGGGTGCCCCGATCCCGCCTGGGAAGTGGGAGGGTTCGTCACTACGATCTTCCGGCCGAATCCCGACGTGCGGAAGTCAAAAACGGTACATCCGGGGGCCCAGTCAGGGGCCCAGTCGGCCCAAGTGCTGGCAGCTCCGACGAGTGGCGAACACTCCGCTGGAGACATGGCCGAGGCGTTGGGTTTGCGCTCCAAGACCGGGGCACTGAAGCGCACTCTCAACGATCTCATCGAAGCCGGGCTCGTCGAATACACCCACCCGGGCAAGCCCAGCAGCCGTCTCCAGCGTTATCGACTTACAGAGGCAGGCCGGCTAACGCTGGAGGAGAAGACCGGGTCAAGGAATCCGGCCAAGTGATGGGGGAAACGAACCGTCCGCCAGTCTGGGATCACGCCAGCTCGAAGTCCTTGCAGAACACGATCCACTCGCCGGGCGCGTCGTAGTAGGCAATGCGGTGCTCGTGGTTGGGGTACATGTGGACGCACTCGCCCGTATCGGCGTCGAGGTGCACGCAGTGCTCGCACGTGAAGCGGAGCGCAAGATCGCGGCGCTCGCGGTCGAACCTCTCGTCCCTGGGAATGCGCATCAGGGGAACGGCTGGGCAGGAGAGCCGCGCGTGTAGTTGAAGCGGAGCTCGCCGGTCACGGCGAGCCTGGCCGAGTCGGGCCGCGGTTCCTCGTACGGCCACGGGTCCACGAACACGAGGTCGAACCCCAGGTGGATCCTGGGCTGGTTCACCGGGTCTCCGAGATCGCGGCTCTGGTACATCGAGTAGAACCAGATCTTGCCCGTGCCCTCGGTGAACGCGACCTGCGTGGACGGGCAGGACGAGTTCCAGTAGGTCGACACCTTGAACCTCCGGGGCAGCTCCACGGTCCCGAGGTCCGAGATGGGCAGGACGTCGAGCTTCTCCGAGTCGAGCACGTTCGCCGGGTCCTGGACCAGCCGCTCCGCGACCCACGAGTGGTCGGGCACGGTGATGAGGATGCCGTCCGACTCGCCGACCGTGTACCCGCCCTTCTGCGCGCGGATGGAGAGCGACCCGTCGCCCAGGATCTCGGCCGCGAAGAAGTCCGGCCGGAAGCGGAAGTCGCGCGCGTCCGGGGTGCAGGCCTCGAAGGGATCGCCGCCCGGATCGAGCCCGCACGTGGGGAGGTTGATGCAGCCCTCGATGAGGCCCCAGCCCGCGCCCACGGTGCAGCCCTGGCCCGCGAGCGCGAGTCCGAGGGCGGTGAGGGCCGCGACGCGCGCCCCCTGCCCGAGTGCCTGCCTCATTCCCGGCGGCCCCCGGGGCACAGCGTGACGCGCACGGACGTGCCAGGCCCTGCCTCCAGGATCCGGGCCGCGCTCGTGCCGCGTGCCGAGATCTCGACGAGCCCCTGGGATCCCTCGATGAAGGCCGCCTTGCCCTCTGGGATGGCCTCGTAGCACTGGACCGGCGGGAGCACGGGCCTGCCGCCGGCCTCGCCCGCGCCCGCGGCCCTCTCGAGCACCACCGCGGGGATCGAGGTGACGAGGTTGCCGAAGCGATCCACGTGCAGGACCTGGCCCCAGGCGGCAGTGCCGCCGTCGTTCCAGCCCATGTCGAAGGGCAGGATCGAGAGGCTGGCCGGATCCAGCGACCGTCCGATCCGCGAAGGCAGCTCGCCGGATGCCAGCCTGGCGGCCGCGGGCGCGAACACGTCCCTGCCGTGGAAGGTGCGGGACACGCGGCCCACGGCGACCAGCGGCGGGTCGATCTCCCAGGCTCCCTCCATCTCTCCCTCGACGAGCGAGAGCAGGCCGTTGTCCGGCCCGACAAGGAGAGCGCCGCCCCTGGCCACGATCACTGGCCTGCGCGAGCCGCCCACGCCGGGGTC
The DNA here is from genome assembly GCA_964528945.1 of uncultured Myxococcales bacterium. Taxonomy (GTDB): domain Bacteria; phylum Myxococcota_A; class Polyangia; order DRWM01; family DRWM01; genus CAZGVR01. The sequence continues at coordinate 3,412 of CAZGVR010000066.1, read as the reverse complement.
CACCACCGCGAGGTGCACGGTCCCCGACGGGAAGCAGGGCGCTGCCACCCTGAGGCACCAGGCGCCGGCCGCCAGGTCGCCCGGCGGGATGTCGTGCGATATGTCCACGACCCGGACTCGTTTCCCGAGCGACGCGACGACGCCCTTCACGGCGCCGGCGTAGCCGTCCATTGTCCCGTAGTCGGTCGTGAGCGTGACGATTCCAGAGGGCCGTCCCATGCGCCCCAAGTAGCGCGTCCGGGCTCACGTGTCCATAGCAAACGCCGGGACAGGACCGCGAGCGCGGTTGCACGGCAATGCGCTCCTCTGGTATTCATGCGGCATGACGAGCCAAGAGAGCGGCGAGGGCAGGAGGCCTGCCTCCATCCCGCCGCAGGGGCGCTACCGCAGGAAGACCGTTGGGGTCATCGGGTCCTCGGACGCGGTGGGCGAGGCCGCGGCCCAGGCCAGGTCCCTGGGCGCGGCCGCGTGCAGGCTGGGCGCGCACCTCGTGTGCGGCGGCCTGGGCGGGGTCATGGAGGAGGCGTGCCGCGGCTTCGTGGAGGAGCGGCACAGGCTCGAGGGAAGGGAGTGCGGCGTGACCATCGGGCTGCTCCCAGGGGACTTCAAGTCCGACGCCAACCCCTACGTGGACGTGATCGTTCCCACCGGCATAGGCATGATGAGGAACATGCTCGTCGTGCGGGCCGCGGACGTGATCGTGTCCGTGGCGGGCGGGGCCGGCACCCTGAACGAGATGACCGCGGCCTGGCAGATGGGCAAGACTCTCGTCGCGCTGAGCGCGACCGGAGGCTGGAGCAAGGAGCTCGCCGGCAAGCTCATCGACGGCCGCAGGCCGGACACGATCATCGACGCGGCCGACGTGGAAGCCGCGGAGCGGGCCATGTCCAAGCTCATAGGCCCGCCGCCCGACCGTCCCTGAACCAGCCCTCGATCACGTCCTGGGCCGGCTTGAGCCTCGGCGAGAACCCGAAGGGCGGCTCCTGCGAGTCGTCGGCCGGGTCCGCGAGGAACTTCCACACGAAGAGGCCGCCGAACCACTCCTCGTCCCAGTACGTCGCGAAGGTGATGTCGAAGAGCATGGCCTGCATGGCGTCGTCGGCCGGCACGTCGCCCATGTCCTCGGGCCAGACCCATGGCTCGCGGTAGGTGTCCCGGTAGGACTTGTACCCGACCTCGGTGAAGATCACGGGCTTGCCGTGGACGCAGGACAGGTACTCGAGCGCATCGGCGAAGCGGGCCGACGTGCGCAGCATGTCCTCGGGATCGGGCCGGCGGCGGTCGCTCATGGGGTAGAAGGCGTTCAGGCCGATCACGTCCACGTGGCTCCAGAACCCCACGTCCTCGACCTCGTCCCAGTTGGCCGAGTACACGAGCAGGCCGTCGTACCTGCCGCGCACCTCGTCGGCGAGCAGTGCGAACCGGTCCCTGTAGAGCCACGACGCGCTCCTGAACTCCACGCCGATGGACATCATCTCCACGCCCTCCTCGGCGGCCACGTCCGCCCAGGAGAGGATGTAACGCCCGTACGACTCGAACCACCTGTCCCAGCCCTCGGGCGTGCCGGCCGGCCCGCCTCCCGGGTTGAGCTGGCCCCTCCAGGACCAGTCCCACGGGTACACGGGGGGGATGAGGAGCACCTCGAGGCCGAGCGCGTGGGCCTGGCGGATGGTGACCCTGACCTCGAGGTCCAGGTCGGACTCGGGGTGCTCGAACCAGGGGATGATCTCGACGTCGTCGCTCGCGATCATGGTCGAGTACGGGGTTATCGAGGTCCAGTCAGCGCCGAGCGCCGCGATCTCCCGGAGCGCCCAGTCGCTGCCGGGCGTGCCGTAGCCGCGGATGTCCCAGCGATTGTCCTCGATCATGCCGAGCGTGATGCCCCTCATCTTGGGGAGCGCCACGCCAGCCATGTAGGCGCCGTCGAGGCCCTGCGAGCCCGGGGCATCTGCCCGGCCTGCCCAGAGCACGAGCAGCACGAGGACGAGGGCAGCGGCCCTTCCCGGGCCGGATCTCCCCGCAACCACGTGGAACCACTGCACGTCAGGGATGGACATGGTCATTGCCGACCGGCCCATCGTGAACTACAGGCTCGGAGATCTTCACGTAGGGATCCGGCACGAGTCCTCACATACTAGCGCGGAGAGCAAAATGGTAAAGAGCCATGCATCGATCCCGGGCGTCCTCGCCCTGGTGCTAGCGGCCCCGGTCGTCGGCGCAGCCGGCGTGCAGGATCTGGACGCGCTCGTCGAGACGTTCGTCGCGACCCACGGGCCAGGGACCATGGTCACGCTGGACCCGGAGCAAAGGGGAGCGACGTTCCTCGGCCTGTTCGAGTCCACGCCAGGGCCTGCCGACCCGGAGCTTGCAGCGCTGAGATTCGTGGAGGCCTGGACCGGGCTCCTGGGGCTGGACCCCGCGCTCGACCTGGGCGTGCCAGCCGTGACCGCCGGCCCGAGGCCGGTCGAGGGAGCGGACTTCGTGGTCACGCTCGACCCGGAGAGCAGGGTCAGGATCGTGGCCTCGGGGTTCTCGTGGCCGTCATCGTTCGCGAGCCCCGTGCCATCGATCACCCCGGGAGAGGCGGCGGCCGCGGCCGTGGCGCGGTACCCGTGGCTCGCGTGGACCGGCGAGGCGAGGCTCGCCTACCTTCCGTCCGACGGCGGACTTTCACCCCTGGTCTGGGTGGTCCTGTGCGACTCGTCGCGCGGCCCGGAGCGGCCCGAGGTCTACGTGGACGCGCACCAGGGCATGGTCGCCGACGTCCGAGACACCATGCGCTACGCCGACGCCTGGATCTACGACCCCAACCCGGCGGCAGACACGACCGGGCCGCACACCGTGACGCTGCAGAACCTGACCTCCACCACGCGGCTCGACGGCACGTACGCGCGCGCAGCGTCCTGCAACCCGGGATCCGGGTGGGACTCCTGCCCGTCGGTCTCGCGCTACGCCACGCCCGACGTGGGCGGCAACTACTTCTACCCGATCGACGAGCCGTCCACGACCGATGGTCTGGCCGAGGTCATGGGCTACTACCACATGAACAAGATCAACACCTTCATGGAGGACCAGTACGGCGTCTCCATGACGTGCTCCGGGCACAGGTGGATCGAGGCCATGGTCAACATGAACCTCGACAACGCCATGTACGGCGACCAGAACGGCGACGGGTGCGAGGACGTGGCCATCGGGCAGGGCACGCACGACTTCGCCTACGACTCCTCGGTCCTGTACCACGAGTTCGGCCACGGCTTCAACCGGACCCAGGTCGACTTCTCGTGGTGGGACTTCGATGGGCTCGGGCCGGACTGGAGCGCCTCGGGCCTGGACGAGGGCACGTCCGACTACTGGGCGGCCTCCATGACCGGACGGCCGGTCGTGGGCGAGTACGCGAGCACGGGCGTGACGC
>CAZGVR010000065.1:10109-11656 GCA_964528945.1 uncultured Myxococcales bacterium | reverse complement strand
ACTCGGTGGTCAAGATCTCGGAGCCCGGCGCGGCCGCTCCTGCTCCCGGGTCGGGTGTCCCCCTGGAGGCCGGCCCGGCGGCCGAGGCTGCGAGGAAGCCTCACGTCTTCGTGGTCCTGATCGAGTCGTTCAACGCGAACTTCGTGGAGGCGCGCACGCCCGACGGCGTGGAGTACACGCCGTACTTCGACTCCATCATCGGTGACGGGCTGTACGTCCCCCGCTACTACGGCAACTCGATCCAGACGGCCAAAGGCCATTTCGGCCTCTTCTTCTCCGTGGTGCCGAGCATCCAGGGAAAGGTGTTCGTCCACTTCGCGGACCGGCACTTCTACTCGCTGCCCGCCGTTCTTCGCGACAACGGGTACAGGACCATCTTCTTCAAGTCGAACAAGAACCTGGACTTCGACAACACCCGGGCCTTCCTCTCGGCGAACGGGTTCGACACGATCGACACCATAGTGAACCACCTGGAGGAGGAGGATCGCGGCAAGGGCTGGGGCTGGGGCGTGCAGGACGACGTGTTCTACGCGCGCTTCTTCGAGTACCTGGACCGGATGAACTCCGATGCGGGCGGGGATCTCCCGCCGCTCTTCGTCGCGCTCGCCACGATAAGCAACCACGTGGCGCTGGACATGGTCCCGAAGAGCAAGCGGGTCCTCTACCCGGATCCCGGGACAACGAAGGAGTCGTTCGCCAACACCATCCACATGGCCGATTCGTACCTGAAGACGTTCTTCGACGAGCTCGGCAAGCGCGAGTACCTCGAGGACAGCATCGTCATCGTGACCGGCGACCACAGCTACCCGGCCGGCGAGCACGGCAAGACCAACTGCGTGGAGAGCTTCTACGACGAGTTCTTCAGGGTCCCCTTCCTCCTGGTCTGGGACGGCGTCGTGTTTCCCCGGCGCGTCGAGGATGCATGGTACTCGCACATGGACGTGGCGCCGACCCTCGTCGACCTCCTGGACCTGGACGTGCCCCGGCACCACTTCGAGGGGGTCTCCATGATGGATCCTTCGGCGGCCCTCCACCCCCTCTACCTGATCCAGCCGTACAGCGGTAAGTACGTGTCGGTCGTCTACAGGCCGTACAAGTACACCAGGCACCTGAGTGACGGGGCCGAGTACCTGTTCGACCTCGTGCAGGATCCGGGCGAGACCCGGAACCTCGTGCGCGCCCAGGAGATGAAGGACGTGCTGATCGCCATGCGAGAGAGGCTGGAGTTCGTGTTCGTGAACCAGGAGCTCATCGAGTCGGACATGATCTGGCCGGTTGCAAAGCAGGGCGACGGCAGCTAGCATCGGGGCCCATGACCACGTGGGGCTGGATCTTCTTCTCCCTGGGCTGGGGAACCATAATCGCATTCACGGCCTTCTGCTTCCGGAAGGTGCTGACCATCAAGAAGAAGGGCGTCCTGGCCGCGGCCGCCACGGCCGCCGGCAGGGCGCGCTGGGGTTCGCGCATCGGGCTCATCATGGCCATGGCAGGCAATGCCATCGGCCTGGGCAACCATGCGCTCAGGCATCGAAGCGTTCAGGAGGCGC
>CAZGVR010000065.1:0-10099 GCA_964528945.1 uncultured Myxococcales bacterium | reverse complement strand
GCCCATGCACATGGCCGTCATGTACCGACCCGGCGCCCGCTTCGGCCCCCGCGCGACGGTCGGCTGCACCGACCTCGGCGGCAATCTCGACATCGTCGCCGCCCTGCGCGACAGCAACCGGGCCCTGCTCGACTGCATGGACGATCCGGCCGAGATGGATCGCCTGTGCCGGGCGGTGACGGCGCGCTGGTGGGAGGCCTACCAGGCGCAGTGCGCCATCATCGAACCGCACGGCCGCGGCACCACGCCCGGCATGTGCGACCTCATGTGGAAGAGCCGCGCGGCGAAGTACCTGTGCGCGCTCGGCATCGCGCTGCCCTTCGTGATCGTGGTCTACTACTACTTCATAGAGTCCTGGACGCTCGCCTATGCCTGGTTCTCGGCGACCGGGGCGTACTTCGGCCACCCCGATCCCGCGGCCATGAACTCGTTCCTCAAGGGCTTCCAGGGCGTGGAGACCAACTCCTTCTTCGGAGGCATGGGCACTGCCATGATCTTCATGCTGATAACGCTCGCGGTCAACTACTTCTTCCTGTACCGCGGGCTGTCCAGGGGCATCGAGATCCTGGCACGGTACGGCATGCCCGTCCTGTTCGTGTTCGCCATCGTGCTCGCCGTGCGCGTGCTCACGCTTCCGCCGCCCGATCCTGCCCTGCCCGGGCAGAACGTGTGGAACGGCCTCGCATACGTCTGGAACCCGGACTTCTCCAGGCTCGGACACGCCGAGATCTGGCTCGTGTCCGCAGGCCAGATCTTCTTCACGCTGAGCCTGGGCCAGGGCATCATCAACACGTACGCGTCCTACCTCCGCGAGGAGGACGACGTGACCCTGAACGGGCTCTCCACCTCGGTCACGAACGAGCTCGCCGAGGTCGTGCTGGGCGGCACCATCGCCATACCGCTCGCGGTCGCGTTCTTCGGGCTCTCTGGCACGCAGGCGATCGCGAAGGAGGGCGCGTTCAACCTGGGCTTCGTGTCCCTGCCGATCATCTTCCAGAAGCTGCCGCTCGGCCAGGTCTTCGGCACCATGTGGTTCGTCCTCCTGTTCATCGCAGGCATCACCTCGTCGGTCGCCATGACCTCGCCGGCCGTCGCGTTCCTCGAGGACGAGTTCGAGTGGAAGCGCAAGAAGGCCGTGAACGTGGTCTTCGGCGTGATCGTGGCCAGCCTGATCCCGGTCGTCCTCTTCTTCAGGCACGGGTTCCTGGACGAGATCGACTACTGGGCCGGCACGTTCGGCCTGGTCGTGTTCGCGACCATCGAGATCGTGATCTTCTCCTGGATCTTCGGAGTGGACAGGGGCTGGGAGGAGATGCACAGGGGCGCGGACATCAGGGTGCCGCGCGTGTTCCGCTTCGTGATGAGGTACGTGACGCCGCTCTACATGATGGTGCTCCTCGGCGTCTGGACGTACCAGGAGGCCATCGGCAAGCTGTTCATGGAGGGCGAGGAGGCGTCGCGGCGCCCCTATCTCTGGGGAGCCAGGGCCCTGTTCCTCGCCCTCACAGCGGTCACGCTCTGGATGGTGAGGGTCGCCTGGAAGCGCAGGTGATCCCGGGACGGCGGCCCGGTCGCCGGAACCTGCCGCCCCCGACGCTCAGAGGAACCAGCGGCGCCCGTGCAGCGGCAGCGTCAGCTTGAAGGTGCTGCCCGCGCCAGGGGTCGACTCGAACGTGATGGATCCGCCGTGGTCCCTCGCGATGTCGTGGCAGATCCAGAGGCCCAGGCCCGTGCCGACCTCCTTGCACTTGGTCGTGAAGAACGGCTTGAAGATCCTGTCGCGGACGTCCTCGGGTATGCCGCACCCGTTGTCCTCGACCGCGATCTCCACGGCCGCGCCGTCTCCGGCCAGCGACGCCTCTACCTTGACCCACGAGTCCGGCTTGTCCATGGCGTGCGAGGCGTTTATCAGCAGGTTGATGATGACCTGCTCGATCCTGCCCGGCATCATGGAGACCTGCGGCATGTCGGGCTGAACGACCCACTCCACGCGCTTCACGGTCTTCTCGACCTGCTTGCCGATCAGGTTCCTGACGCGCGAGATCACGGTCTCCACGGCGCAAGACTCCCACGTCTCCTGCCTGTCCGCCGTGACGTAGGTGCGCAGGTCCTTGGCTATCTCCGAGATGCGCGCGGATCCCTGCTTCATGTCCCGGACGAGCGCGTGCAGGTCCCGCCTGAACTCGTCCACGGTCTGGCCCATGAGCATGAGGTCCGGGTCCCTGAGCGCGCACTCGTCCAGGATCCCGTCGAGCGCGGCCATGTAGTTCTCGAGCACTGGAAGGTTGAAGTGGATGAAGTTGTTCGGGTTGCTAATCTCGTGCGCCACGCCCGCGATCAGCTGGCCGAAGGCCGCCATCTTCTCGGCGCGGTACATCTCCTGCTCGGCCCGCTTCTTGTCCGTGATGTCCATGTACGAGACTACGCGCTGGGACGACCCCGGGATCATGCTGATGGTGATCATGCCGTCGTGGATCGTGCCGTCCCTGTGCCGCGTCCTGACCTCGTAGCTGCGCGGCACCAGCCTGGGATCCCTGGACCTGAGCTCGTGGTAGTGCTTTATCTTGGGCAGGAACTCGGGCAGGATGAAGTCAGTGCCCTTCATCTTGCCCTCCATCTCGTCCCTGGTGTAGCCCGTGAGCCGCTCGAACTCCTCGTTCACGAGCAGGATCGTGAGCTTGTCGTCGATGATGAAGGTCCCTGTCCCCGTGGTCTCGAAGATCGCCCGGTAGCGGCGGGCGGATTCGACGATCTCGGCCTCGAGCCTGGCCGTCCTCTCCGATTCTTCCACCCTGGGAGTCGTGACCACGCTTCCCTCCATGTAACCCGCCGGGATTGTCTGGAGGGGAACGATACTACAGCCCCGGGGAGAATGGAAGCGGTTCTTCGCTAGAATGCGGCCCTGAACTTCCCGAGGAGGGTGTACGCGCACTCTATGAATCCCTTGCCGAACAGGGCTGCCGGCACGTTGCCGCCGAGATCCATGTGGTTCACGTACGTTATCCGGGTCCTGGATCCGTCGCCGGCCGGCGCCAGGGTCCAGCTTCCGCTCAGGTGCTCGACCGGCAGGGCGCCGGTTCCGATCACGTCCATCTCGTCGGTCTTCTTCCAGGTCTTCCTGTAGGTCCGGGTGCCATCGTCGCCCGTCGCGGTCCACTTCATCTTGACCACCCAGTGGCGGTCCTTTATGAGCGGGTGCCCCATCCTCTGGTAGACGTACTCGCAGTTCTCGCCGCAGGTCCCCAGCCGCTTGATCTGCTTGAGCCCCTTGGTCTTGCCGAGCACCTCTCCCAGCCGCTCCCAGACCTCGTCCGTGGTCGCGTCGAGCGTGGTCACGGCCTTCACCCTGGGCACGTCGCTGCCCTCGACCCCGGCCGTGTACACGGTGACCCCCTTCTCGGTCCCGTGCTTCTCCCACGCCCCTGCGTCCGTTGCCGCCGACATCGCCGCGAGAGCCAAGAACACGGCGGGCGCGACGGGCGCGACGGGCGTTGATCCGTTCCTGATGACGTTCTTCATGACCTTCCCTCCTTCACGACGCCGCCATCGCGGCGCGGTGCTGCCTGCGGGCCTTGAAGAGGAGCATCGAGACCCTGTTGAGCACGTTCGTGGCGTTGTCCCCGCTGGTCTCGACCGACAGGAAGTTCAGCCCGGGGTGCAGGTCCTGGATCCTGGCCTGGACCCCGTCGGACACGCCGGACGAGCACATGCAGCCGAACGGCTTTATCGAGATGAAGCCGTGGCAGCGGCCGCTCTGCTCGATGGCCTCGGCCACCTCGAGGTTTCCCTCGCCGCCGAAGATGCGCCGGTGGTAGTAGGGGTGGGCCAGGTCGAAGAGCGCCTCGATGTCCGGGTACTCGGTGCGCGCTCCTATCCGGCGGAAGTACGTCGAGACCAGGTGGCGCGTGAGCCTGAGGCCGATCTCCTGCCTGAACAGGAACACCCTCAAGCGGCGGCGCTCCTTCGCGTCCGGATCCCCGTACCTGAGCGCGCGCTCCGTGTTGTCCCTCCTGCGGATCGAGTCGAAGAGCACCCTCTGCGTGAACAGGGCAGGGTTCACCTCGAAGCCCTGGTCCATGCAGAAGTCGCGCAGGTGGTAGTTGGTGTCCCCGGTCGAGTTGTTCGCGAAGATCTCCCCGGTGATGAAGATCTTCGGCACCTTCCTGTCCGCGCGCTCGACCGCGTCGAACATCCTCCCGACCCTCTCGAGCGCGCGCGGGATCCTGACCGGCCAGGCGCGGGACCTGAAGGCCTCGCAGATCGCGCGCTCGGCCTCCTCGACCGCCGCCTTCGTGCTTCCCGCCACGGCCTCGTACGGCCTGGTCTCCATCTCGCGGGCCGCCACCGCGTCCGCGAGGATGAGCGCGACGAGCAGGTTGATCCTGAACGCGAAGTCGAACCTGAGCGCGTCGTCCTCCGAGTACTCCATGTCGAAGACGTCGCTGGAGAACGTGATGATGCGGAAGCCCTCGTACCCGGCGTCGTTCACCGCCTTGAAGTACTCCTCGGTGTACATGCCGTACCTGCAGGGCGAGCAGGGCCCGGACGGGCACACGAACACGTACCTGTCCACGATCTCGGCCCTGGTCCAGCCGGTCCTTCCCCTTATCCCGTCCACGGCCCTCAGGATGCGGCCGGTCATGAAGTAGACCGGGTTGCACAGGTTCGGGGAGCAGTACTGCCTGCCCACCATCATGTCCTCGTGCTCGAAGTTGCCGAGGTCCAGGTGGTTTATGCCCAGGCGCTTGAGGAACGCGGAAACGAACCTGGCCTTCCTCGGCTCCACCACGCTCAGGAGCACGGTCACGCGATCGCGATCGGCCCTCTTCCAGGGCGGGTTCCTGTAGTGGGTCCAGTGGCTGATCTGCCTGCCATGCTCCCCCTGCTCGTCGATCCTCTTCTCGATGCCCGTCATGTCAGTTGCCTCCTTCCGCCGCCGGGGCCGTCGCGCCCGGCCGCCTGCTCCTCAGGTCGTCCCTGAGCCTGTCGAGGAAGTACGCGATGGACTCGATCCGCAGATCGAGCGCGGACTCGCTCCTGTTCTGATCCAGGTCCCGGAACATGAAGTACGGCGAGCGCGCCGCCCCGGCGATACGCTCCAGCGTCGATGAGATCGAGTAGTCGTACCCGCACTTGAAGCTGGTGACCTCGACGGCGACCATGTTCGGGTGCCGCGCCGCCACCTTCGCGGACCAGAGCTTGCAGTTGGACTCGTGGTTGTAGGCGCGCTTCCAGACGTCGAGCACGCCATCCCTGGCCGCCACTTCCGGCTGGCCGCCCGCGCCCGCGAAGAGCGGCGCCAGGAAGTCCTCGTCCTCCGGGATGGACTCCACGCCGACGACCGGGTAGCCGCGCAGCTGGAACTTCCTGAGGATCCCGTGGTTCAAGCCCGGGTCCGAGTGGTACGGCCGCGCCAGGCACGCGATCACGAGGTCCCCGCCGGCGGCGGCCGCGTCCATGACCTCGCGCCCGCGCCTCCTGAGCCTGGCCCTGTGCTCGTCGAGAGCCTTGAACCCCTGGACCGACGCGTGCGCCACCTCCCCCCTGGTCACGCCCAGGCGGTCGCTGAAGTACTCGAACATGGCCTCCTCGGCCTCGCGGCGCCGCTCGAGGTTCACGAGCGGCTTCCAGAACTTCACGCCCGCCTCCACGAACCGGTCCTTCTCCTTGGTGAAGCACGCCTCGACCACCTCGGGCGTGGCCGTCTCGATGGTGCAGGCCCAGCTGCCCTTGACGCCGTCCAGGTGCGTCCCGAGGCACTCGACCATGGGGAAGAGGATGGCATCCACCTTGCCGCCCGCGAGCAGGTCGTGGACGTGTGCGTTCGCGACCTTGGCCGGAAAGCACGGATCGATGGTCCCCCACTTGCCGCCCCTCTCCCAGAGCTTCTCGGACGTGACCGAGGAGAAGACCACGCTGCCCACGCCGAGCGCCCGCAGGAAGGTCGTGAAGTAGGGCGCGGACTGGTAGAGCGTGAGCGCCCTCGGGATGCCCACGCGCAGCGCTCCCCTGCGCTCGATCGCCCTCCTGCCGGTCTTGCCGGGGAGCGGCTCGAACGGGAACTCGGAGAACACGGACCCGAACGACTCCTGGACGAGGTTGGGGGTATCGGCAAGCCGCTTCCTGGCGCTCTCGGCGACCACCTTCATGGCCTCGGCGCTCTCGGTCTGGCCCTTCTCGCACGAGAACCCGGCGATGTACCTCGTGGTGGCGCCCGAGGGGGTCCTCGCGTCGATGAAGGTCCGGCTGCAGCCGTTCGGGCAGAACGTGCACCTGGTGCCCTCGTCGTTGCGGGACTCGAACTCGAGCCCGATGGCCTGGTCGATCCCCACGAACGTGCTCTTCCCCCGCCGCTCCACCATGCGCATGGCCTCGAGCGCCGCTCCTATGGCGCCGCACTCGGCCGCGTGCCTGTGGACCATCACCTCCGCGTCCGGCACGCGCTCCATGATGTAGTCCACCTGGGCCTTCACGGCCGCCATGTTCCGCTGGGTCCCGCCCTGGAGCACGAAGCGCCTGCCGTACCTGCCGATGTCCCTGACCTGGGCCACGTATTGCCAGATGTTGAGCGGCAGGACGAGCGCGAGACCGGCGAGCATCTCGTCCGCGCTCCAGCCGAGCTGCTGGAGGTTGACCTTGTCCTGCTCCATGAACACGGCGCAGCCGTAGAGGAAGGACGGCGCGACCCTGTCCCTGAACGCCCGCTCCGCGTACTCCTCGAGCGGCACGTCGAACTGCCTGGCCATGCTCTGCAGGAAGTACCCGTTCCCGGCCGAGCACTGGGTGTTGAAGCGGAAGTCCCTGATCCTCCCGTCCTTCATGAAGATGATCTTGATGTCCTGTCCGCCCACGTCGCAGATCACGTCCACGTCCCCGTGGTACCGGATCGCGCTCAGCATGTGGGCCACGGTCTCGACGATCACCGAGTCGAGCTGGAGCGTGCGCCCGAGGATGCGCCCCGCGTACCCCGTGGCGCCGGCGCCGATCACCTCGACCTTGGCGCCCCGGGCCTCGATGCCCTCCTTCAGCTTCCGCAGGATGCCGCGCGCGTCCTCGAGCGGGTTCCCGGCCGAGAGCGCGTAGGCGCTCGCGGCCAGCTCGCCGTCCTCGTGCAGCAGCACGGCCTTGGTCGAGGTCGATCCGCCGTCGATGCCGAGCCACACGCGCAGCGTGCTGCCCGGCTCGATCGGCCTCGGGGCCGGGCCCTGCCTGGGCGTGTACGCCTCGAGGAACGCCTGCTTCTCGCGCTCGCTCCCGACCAGCCCCGGCCGGCTCTTCCCGCTGGTCGCGAGCTGGGCGGCCCTGCCGCTCTCGATGAACTCGCCGAGCCGCTGGGCGGCGACCCACGCGCGCGCTGGGATCCGGTCGCCCTGGTCCATGCCGGCCGTCTGCTCGAGCTCGCACCTGCCGTAGAGGACCGCGCCGACCGCCGCGTAGTACTCGGCGTCCTCGGGGCACACGATCAGGCTCCCGGCGTCGCCGCTCGATGGCTCGTACCCACGCTCCTTCCAGTGGAGCGGGATCTGCGCCCTCCAGCAGTCCGCGAGCGCCGGGAAGAACCTGTGCGGGCCGCCCAGGAGCACCACCCTCTCGCGAAGCACGTTGCCCCTCGTGAGGACTTCGAGGTTCTGCTTGACGATCGCCGCGAACAGGGACGGCATGATCTCGGACTCGGGTATGCCGGTCTTGAGCAGGCACACGACGTCGGTCTCTGCGAAGACCCCGCAGCGGGCCGCGATCTTGTGGATGCGCGCCCCGTCGAACGGCAGCCGGGCGGCCCTCTCCGGATCCAGGCCGGCCTTCACGAGGATCCTGTCGATGGTCGCGCCGGTCCCGCCCGCGCACTTGTCGTTCATGGTGATGGCCGAGCGCCTGTTGCCGCGGGGGTCGGTCTTCCAGACGATGATCTTGGCGTCCTGCCCGCCCAGCTCGATCACGGATCCGGTCCCGGGCAGGAGCGTGTCAACGGCCATCTCGACCGCGTTGACCTCCTGCACGAAGGTCGCGCCCACGACCGGCGCGATGCGGCCCGCGCCCGACCCGGTCGCGAAGAACCCGAGCCTGGACCCGGGGAAGCGCTCCTCGATCGTGGCGATCTGCCGCTTCAGGACCTCTGCCTGCCTGGTCTCGTGGCGGTCGTAGAGCTTGAGCACGATCTCGCGGTCGCCGCGCACTGCCACGGTCTTGACCGTGGTCGATCCGATGTCGATCCCGACCGAAAGCGTCTCCTCCTGCATTGCCTTCCTCCTCTTTCGCCGGCCTTGCCGGCGTGTGGGGGGGGAAGGGCAAGGACCGTTCCAGCGATGCCGGATCGCCCGAATGCCCGGGATTTCGAGGAGATGAGCGAGTTGGCGATTGCCGGGCGGATCACCGGGCGGCCGTGCCGGAATGCATGCTGGTATCCCGGAACGGTACGGTCGGCCGGATCTCTGTTCAGGCCACGGGAGTTGATATCCGGTCGTCCCATGGTGTACCAATTCCTCCTCTAGGAGGGCTTGGCATGGCCGCTATACTGGTCCTGGACGACGAGAAGACCTTCCTGGATTCGGTGTGCCGCGTGCTCCGCATCGAGGGATACGAGGACGTGATGGCCATCGCCGATCCGCGCGAGGTGGCAGCCGCGCTGAAGGACAGCACCTTCGACGTCGCGCTCCTCGACGTGACCATGCCTCACATGGACGGGATCGAGATCCTCTGCCTGGTCAAGGAGGCATCGCCCGGGACCGAGTGCATCATGCTCACCGCGAACGAGAGCGTGCCCACGGTCGTCAAGGCCATGAGGCTGGGCGCGTACGACTACATCATCAAGCCGCTGGAGCCGCAGAGGCTGGTGCAGACGCTGCGCGCCGCGCTCGAGCGAAAGCGGCTGCTGGAGACCCTCCTCATCAAGTCGGGCAAGGCCCAGGCCGGCACGCTGCGCAAGCCCGAGGCGTTCGCCGGGATCGTGACCCAGGCCGCGTCCATGATCCGCCTCCTGCACGAGGCCGAGCTGCAGGCGGCCTCCGACATACCGGTCCTCGTGACAGGCGAGACCGGCGTGGGCAAGGAGCTCATGGCAAGGGCCATACACGCGGCGAGCAGGCGGGTGAAGGGCCCGTTCGTGGCGGTGAACATGCTCTCGCTCTCCATGAACCTCTTCGAGTCCGAGTTCTTCGGCCACGTGCGCGGCGCGTTCACGGGCGCGGACCGCGACAAGGCCGGCTACCTGGCCCAGGCCAGGGGCGGGACCCTGTTCCTCGACGAGATCGGCGACCTGCCCATGGAGATCCAGGGCAAGCTCCTCAGGATCCTGCAGGAGGGCGAGTTCACGCCCGTGGGCAGGACCAGGCCCGAGCTGTCCGACTCGAGGTTCGTCGCCGCGACCAACCAGGATCTCGCGCGCCTGGTGTCGGAAGGGAGGTTCAGGCGCGACCTCCTGTACCGCCTCCAGTTCGCGAGCCTGGAGATCCCGCCGCTCAGGGAGCGCCGCACGGACGTGCGGCTCCTGGCGCAGAGGTTCCTCGAGCGGTGCAAGGTGGGCGGCCGCGTCCTCTCCGAGGCCTCGCTCGCGGCGCTCGAGTGCCACGACTGGCCGGGCAACGTGCGCGAGCTCAAGGCCGTGGTCGAGTCCGCGTCCAACCTGGCCGAGGGCGGGACCATCGAGCCCGGCCACCTGCGCCTGCCCGTCAGGCCCGCTTACTCGCAGACGCCTGGAGCGCCGGCCGCCACTGCAGGTGCCGGATCAGGGACCGGGACCCTCGATCCGCTCGCGGACGTCGAGAAGCGGCACATCCTTCACGTGTACGAGGCCTGCGGCCGCAACAAGACCCAGGCCGCCAAGGTGCTCGAGATCGGGCTCCAGACTATGCACAGGAAGCTCCGCTCCTACGGCGTGTGATCCTCCGCCTTCATCGATGAATCACACGGGCAGGACGTCGCTGGGAAGCAGCTTCCCGACGAGATCGACGATCCCTCGTGCCATGACGATTGCACGGTCTGTCTCGTCTTCGTCCGGATCGAGCACATCGCCGGGGTAGCGGAACCGCAAGGCCATGGGCGTCAGGTCTTCGGCGTCGTCGCGGAGGCCGGAGAGTGAGGCGTCGAAGGTCATCTCCTGCTC
>CAZGVR010000064.1:8859-11665 GCA_964528945.1 uncultured Myxococcales bacterium | reverse complement strand
CGGCCGAGGCGACCCAGTCCGCGATCTCGGCCTCGTGACCCACGTGGCTGCCTCGCGGAAGGAAGTGCACGGCGTCGTCCACGGCCGTGATCGCGAGGTCGAGATCGCGCATGGCCTGGATCTCGGGCACTCCCGCCTGGAGGTCCCCTCGGTTGATCCGGCGCCTGGGACCCAGCGTCCAGGCCGGCGGCAGCATGGGCCGGCCGGTCCTTGCCGTGAAGAGGTCGATGACGTGGTACGGCCACTGCCGGGCGTCGCCCGGGATCGGGACGTAGACCTCGAAGGCCATGACCGGTCCCACGTGCCACGCTCGCCATGCGTCGCCGCGTTCCGTGGCCAGGTTGAACTCGCTCCTCCATGTGGTGTCCAGCCAGAGGCCGTAGCCCTCCGTGGAGAGGAAGAACGGCACGGGGTAGTAGGTCATGGACTCGCCGTTGGGCCACGGGTTGGCCGGGCCGGGCGGCGTGCCCTCGCCCGCGCCGATGCCTCCCTCCTCGGCCCAGGAGTACACGGCCACGCCGCGCTGGTCAGTGCGGTTGAACCGCTCGCCGAAGCCCATGAACGCCTCCTGCGCCGGCGCGGAAAAGGCCGCGCTCCAGGCGCGCGGCGCACCAGGATCGAGCGCGGCCTCTACCCTCAGGGTCGAGGGCTCCAGCCTGAGCGCGACCGCGGCCGACCGTCCGACCGGCTCGCCGCGCGGCCGGAGCACGAGGTCGAGCCCTCCCGGGACCGCGGTCGCGCTCCCGACAACCAGGTCGTCCAACCATGGATCCAGGTCGGCCGCGAAGGAGAAGTAGCCCTGGGACACGATGGCATCCCACGCGATGCTCCCGTCGGCCCAACCCAGCGTTCCGTAGCCGTCGCCGGCGCCCGCACCGAGGCCCGACAGCACGGTACGGCCGGTGCCGTCCACCTCGATCGCGAACGGATCGCCGGCCACGCGGACGGTGATCCCATCCTCCGTGATCGTCCACGCGGGCGGCGCGGATTCCTCGTCCCCGTCCCCGGGGGCGTCGGCCGGGTCCCCGGCCGCGTCCCCGGGCGCCCGGTCGGCCGCGGCGTCGGCATCGGTATCCACGTCTGCAACGGACCCGCCACTGCCGCCGCAGGCGGCCGGCAGCACGGCCAGCAGGGGGAGTGCGACCGCTCCCGCGATCGCGGCGCGGCTCACGGCAGGTGGCGCGGCGCGGTGAACGCACCGTCGCCGTCCGCGTCCATGTAGATGGGGTTGGTCACCCCGAACGGGGTCCCGCCGTTCACGATCGGCTCGAGCCCGGCGTCGCCCTCTGCCTCGAACACGACCCAGCCGTCCGCCCCGCCCGCGGCCGAGACCGTGACCGTGCCGTCGAACCGGACGACCGGGTTCCCGGGATCGGCGGTCGTGGAGTCGAGCGTGATGGTGTCGACCTCCACTCCGCTCGCGAACACCCTGAGGCGATCCGCGGCGATCCAGAGCGGCGCCTGGACCACGACGTGGAAGTCCGCGGTCCCGCCCGGCGCGTCCGCGATGCCGCCCGGCGGCTCTCCTGCCGGCCCCCCGGCCGTCACGAGGATGCCGCCGTTCACGACGATCGCGAGATCGAGGACGGCCTGCTTCATCTCCGCTTCCGTGATCGTTGCGGGATCGTCGTGGCCCAAGATCATGCACGTGCGCGGCCAGCCCAGCTCGTCCGTGAGCGCGTCGTGCGAGTCCGAGTCGCCCGTTGCCGAGAACCTGAGCCCCATGTCGAGGAGCGCGAACCAGTCTGGCACTGACTCGCCATCCTGCTCCATTTCCGCGAAGCTCTCGGAGTTGAACACCTCCATGGCCTGGAAGTCCGTGGACCACATCTCGGGCTTGTCCACGGTCCCGGCGACCGGATCGAACCCCACGGCCGTGAAGTACCCCTCGAACGCGATGCTCCTCGGGTGGTTGACCTGGAGGATCGGATCCAGCGGATCCGAGTGCACCGACGCGAACACGGACGGCGGATCCCTGTAGTACCAGTCCACGGCCCCGTCGTTCGACGCTTCGAGGTCGATGGTCTGCCCGAGCACGTTGAAGTGGCCGTAGGCGAAGGTCGTTAGCTCCTCGCCCGCGAGCCAGTGCATGACTGGCTGGAGCCCGGCGGCCTCTATCTCGGGCTGGTAGCTCGAGACCCACTCGTGGTCCGTGGCCGGGAGCACGTCCAGGCCCTCGGCGGCCGCTGCGATCACCTTGTACTCCCTGGTCTCGTCCGAGTCGGCGCTCCTCCACGAGTGCACGTGGAAGTCCGCGCACTGGATCCCGGTCGAGTCGACCACGTGGTCCAGCACCACGTCGAGCGCCGTCTCCTCTCCGGCGACTGCCGTGAACGCCTGCTCGTCCGGCTCGTACTCGTAGCCGCGGGACGCGGTGAGCGTGTACGACCCCGGCGGCACGGGAAGCGACCCCGAGCCCGTCGCGGTGAACACGTACGCCTGGGCCGCGGCCGGGTACTCCTTTGCACCGAACTCCGGCGGCAGCGAAGCAGCCGGATCGTCGGGGATCACGATCAGCTTGGCAGGGCACGGCGCGCCGTCCCCGTCCAGCACCGAGTAGGCGAGCGTGGCGGCCTCGGGCACGATGAGGGCCGCGCTGCCGCCGGATGCCCCCACGGTGAACGGTACGCCTACGAGCGGCTCGTGCCCATGGAGCACGGCCGTTGCCAGGTACGATCCCTCTGCGAGGCCCGCGTGCCACTCCCCTGCCGGATCCGCCATCACGCTGGTCACGTAGCCTCCGGCCGCGTCGGTCACGTGGACGACCGTCTCCGAGGCATCGGCGCCGCCCTCGACCGTGACGTCG
>CAZGVR010000064.1:4773-8849 GCA_964528945.1 uncultured Myxococcales bacterium | reverse complement strand
TGCGGCAGCGGCAGCGGCCCGCGGACGTCTGGGCGAACGAGGTCGCGGCCGGCTCGGCGTCGCCCCTCGCCCGCCGCGCGGCCGCGAGCAGCGACTCTGCGCCGGGGCCCGCCACGAGCAGCCTGACCATTGGGACCGTGGTCTCGGAGCAGGCGTCGAGCTGCAAGGTTTCGCCACGGTCGGCGATCAGCATGCCCGACTCCAGGAGCACCCTGCTCATCGTGCCACCTACCGGGTTGAGCCAGCCGTAGGAGACGTCCCTGCCCACGTGGCCGTAGAGCGCATGCGGCCCGCCCATGGCGCCGCCGTCGAACCCGCCCTCGGGCGTGAAGACCTGCAGCCCGTCGCCCTGGACCGTGCCCATGATGAGGAGGTTCAGGTACACGAAACGGTCCTGCATGTTGCGGACGTTGAACCTGACCTCCAGGAACTCGTCGTCCGGGCCGAGCACGTAGTCGGCCGAGTAGTCGACCACGTCGTTCACCTCGAAGAGGAACGCGAAAGCCATGTCCAGGAGCGGCATGGGCGTGACCGTGCCCACGACCCGCACGACCGCGTCGCCGCCGTCCGAGCCGTCAGCCACTACCGAGACGCTCGTGGGATCCAGCAGCCTGTAGGAGAGCCCGTGGTACGACTCGCCGAAGCGATCCACGCCGAGCGGCTCGCCGTCCGCACCGACCAGGTCCGCGTGCACGATCTCGCCGCCGAACGGGCCGTACCCGTCCGATCCGCCTCCCTGCTCGATCACGAACAGGGCCTTCCCGTTCCTGAGCATGAAGTCCCCGGCCTCGACCTGGCGCTTGACCCCGGGCGGGATCCCGGCCGCGGTCGCGATCCGCCCGGCACGCGCCTCTCCGACGGGCGGCGGGACCGACACGTCCGCGCCGTCTCCGCCCGTGACCCACGGGTAGAACTCCGGGCACCCCTCGTCGCCGTTCCCGCCGCTACCGCCGCAGCCTGCCAGCATGGCCAGGACCGCCGTGGCCGCGATGAGTCTCCGCATCATCTCGAAAGCTCCCTTCGTTCGTTCCCGCAATCCCCCGGGACCGACCCAGGATAACAGCAGAACCGAGGTCGTGCCAGGCGGCGCGCTCGCGGGCGAGGACAGCTCGATCTCACCACTCGGCTTTCGATGCTGTTTTCGGTGGCCTGTCCTCGATCACCAGATCGAAGCCGAGCAGATTTGTGATGGAGAGGAGCCGTTGCAGCGTCATGCCGGCCGGATCCTTTTCGAGCCTGGACAGCCTCTCCTGGCTGATGTCCAGTTTGGCAGAAAGCTGCGTCTGTGACAGTCGTCGGGCCTTGCGTCGTGCTCGGAGGATCTCGCCGATCTGACGTGTCGTGGTCAATAGCTGGCGCATAACGGTTCCTTTCATCCCTCGGTGATTACCGATGATATGCTCTCCACGCATATCAGTGCAGTATGCATTTTACGCATATCCGACGGATTTGCAGGATCATGAATGCTCGGAGACACGCTCCGGCCGCTCGCATGCTCTCCGCCGTCCGCGTATAATCCCGCCGGATGAAGGAAGCGGGCAGGATCACGGACGTGCCGGGAGTGCTCGTGGGCCACTTCACGGACGGCCGGGCGCTGACCGGGTGCACTGCCATACTCCTCCCGCCGGGCGCCACGGCCGGCGCGAGCGTGGGCGGCTCGGCTCCCGCGACTCGCGACACGCTGGTCCTCGGACCCGACTCGCGCATCGACGAGGTGCACGCGATCCTCTTCACGGGCGGGAGCGCGTACGGCCTGGACGCGGCAGGCGGTGTCATGCGGCTGCTGGAGCGAAGGGGCATCGGCCACGAGACGGCAGCCGGCCTGGTGCCCATCGTGCCCTGCGCGGCCATCTACGATCTCAACCGCGGCGATCCATCGGTCCGGCCCGGCCCGGCCGAGGGCGAGGCCGCGGCCGCCGCGGCCTCGGTCGAGTTCGAGACCGGGCTCGTGGGCGCTGGCACTGGCGCAACGTGCGGCAAGTGGCGCGGCATGGGCCGGGCAGTGCCCGCCGGCATCGGCACGGCCTCGATGTCGACAGGCGGGCTGGTCATGGGCGCGATCGCGGTCGTGAACCCGGTGGGCGACGTGGTCGCCGCAGACGGGTCACTGCTCCTGGGCAGCGGACGCGAGGGCCTTGCCGCCCTGCCCTCGCCCGGCGAGATCGGCGCTGGCCGGTCCACGCCGAACACAGTGCTGGTCGCGGTGGCCACGTCCGGCCGGCTCGACAAGGCCTGGTGCCACAGGGCCGCGTCCCGTATCCAGGACGACATCGCGCGCGCCGTGTTCCCGTCCCGCACCAAGCACGACGGCGACGCGGGCTTCTTCGTCTCGTGCGGCAACGACCCGGCCGATCTCGACCTCGTCCTCTACCTCGTTTCAGAGGTGACGGCCGCGGCCATCCGCGGCGTGGCGACCCGGTGACTCGACCGGCAGGGGGGTTCGCTTGAAGAAGAAGACGAGCAGATGGGGCGTGCTCGTCCCGATTGTGCTCGGGGTCGCTGCCGCGCTGATCGTGGTCCTTGTGTCGACCTTCCTCGCCTGCGGGGCTTCGTGCGGCATCATTTCCCTCGTTACTGTCCGTAACGATGTCGCTGCCGAGCCGCGACGATGACATCCTCGATCCAGGGCGGCACGGAGGACCGGAGGTCGGAGCGAGTCGCAGACATCGGGAGACGGGTCGCCCTCGCGTGGGGGCTCCCATGCGGATCGCTGGCCGGGATCGCGACCTCCGCCGCCATCCTGCTGCCCGTGTTCACGCTCCAGGGGATCATGTCCATGGGCGAAGGGATATCCAGCCTGCTCCTCTACGCCATGCTGCCGGTCACGGCGTTCGTGGTCGTGACGCTGGTTCTCTACACGGTCGTGATATTCGTCAGCTTCTCCGTGTCCCTCTGGAGATACGGAGGAATGGCTGCAGGGGAAGCCGTGCTCGAGGGGCGCAGCGCCCTCCGGACGAGCTTCCTCATGTCGCTCCGCGTCAACGCCGTCGTGTGCGGAGCGACTGCGACAGCGCCGCTGGCGCTGTCGCCGATTGCTTGGGCGCTGCAGGGCTTCTCCTCCGAGGCGCTCCACTCGACGCTTCTCGCCCTCGGATACACGCTCGGAACGTTGCTTTCCTTCTTCGCACTGTTCACCCCGGTCTCCGGTCTCACCGTGTGCCTCGTGATCGTGAAGCGGATCCTTCGTATCGCCGGGCCCTCGGCCCGATAGCGGATCTGCAAATGGGGTTCCGGCCGGGTCCGGCCGCACACGGGCCGACTCGAATCTCCTCAAATCAATGTACACCCGGTCTTGAGCCGTGCGCAGTCGGAAGAGGGGGACGGCCTGGAAGGTAATGTATCCGGATCGGGAAGTTTACCTTCCACCCCCCCTCTGGACACCCATGCCCGTCATCGACTGCGGGTTCGCGGGTTCCATGAATCCATGCCAGGGCCCGGCTCGGCCGCTCCACGAGCCCGTCGACATGATTCCTGGCACTGCCGATTGCCAATTGCCATGTTTCATTGGAGCCGCGGATCCCTGCACCACGGCCTGCATGTGACCCGGACGGCGGGCCGCCGCCGGACGCTACCTGTATCTCCGCTTGAGGTACAGGAGCACCACCGAGCACAGCAGCGGTATCACGTTCATCCATGCAACGAGCGCATCCGGCTTCGTGATCCCGTACAGGATCAGGAACAGCGCCTGGAAGAAGAGGATGACCAGGAACCAGAGGGACAGGTCCCTCGTCTGCTTCGTGGTCACGCTCTTTACGACCTGGGGGAGAAGCCTGACCGAGGTCAGGATCCCGGCGATCACCCCGAAGACCGTGGAGAGCGGGTCCATGGCCCGAGTATCGCCAGGCCGGGGCCGAACTCGAGACCGGCGGGTGATCGCGTGGCGACCCGGTGACTCGACCGGAATCCGCAAGGTGACTACAGTAACTACATGAGCAGCATGATCACCGTGGGCTTGCGCGAGGCCAAGGCAGGCCTCAGCCGGTACGTCGAGAGGGCGAGGCGCGGACAGGTCGTCACGATCACCGTGCGCGGCCGCGGCGTCGCGCGGCTCGTCCCGATCACGGAAGCCGACAGGT
>CAZGVR010000064.1:0-4763 GCA_964528945.1 uncultured Myxococcales bacterium | reverse complement strand
GGTCGACCGAGGAGCGGATCAAGGATCTCGAGGCGGCCGGGATCCTTCAGCCGCCCAGGCGCGGGCGCAGGAAGAAGGTCATGAAGCCGGTCGAGGCACGACCATTCGGCATCGCGCAGAGGATCCTGAGGGAGCACAGGAACCGGTGACGGTGATCTACTGGGATTCGTCGGCCGTCCTGTCGGCGATGGTCCGGGACGGGTTCACGGAAGAGGCGCACGCCGAGATCGACCGTGCCGGGAGCTTCCATCTCCTCTCGTCGCTCGCGCTCGCCGAGATCGAGGCGGTGCTTGCCAGGATGATCCGCAGCGGATCCCTGGATCGGGGTGCGTCAAGGAGAGCCAGGCTGCTGCTGGACAACGGCCCGTGGAGGCTAACCTTGAGCCACCCCGACCCGGAAGACCTGAAGAAGCTCGCCGACGCCCACCAGTTCAGGGGGGCCGACCTCTGGCATCTGGCGAACGCCATGAAGCTGGCCGCTGACCTCGGGGATCTCGTCCTGCTGACCTTCGACGGCCGACTGAGGGCGGCGGCTGCCGCCGAGGGGGTATCGGCACGATGAGGCGGCTAGGCTTTGCGACTCCGCAAACGTATATTCCGATTAGTTTGATAGTCTTTTCACTGTCTTGTAACGATCCATGTGATGAACATGATCCTGTCAACTATTATGAGCTTGGAACGAGATATCATGCATGCCTTGAATTGCTCGAAGAGCCCGATAGAGATTATCCGGGCCTAGAGTCCTTCACGGGCGAGTGCTCGGATTGCTATCTACACAATGCAGATTTCACGGAAAGCAATTGCAGGAATTATATCGCATGCGTTGATGTCCAATGTATAATACCAGGCGATCAGGACGGAAGCTCCAATTCGAATGGGTGTTGATGACGCCTCCCGGTGACTCGACCGGAATCCGTTATTGCTTCAACGTGCCTCCCGTCTACTGGAAGGATCTCCAGACCGATGATAGATTTGTCTCGTGACTCTGAGATCCTGGACACTTGCTCTCCAACTCCTCCTTTCATCCGTGCCGGCGCTCCAGTTGATTGCGTGTGGTTGCCAGGACGATTCCGACACGACCGGATATTCGGAGTACCAGGCCAGAAGCTACGACATGTACCCGGCGATGCGCTCGCTCGACGTCCTCGTGATCATCGACGTCTCCCCTTCGGCATCACAGGCTCTGCAGTGGATACCTGAAGGTGTCGCCGGACTCGTTTCTTCGATCCTGGGTATCAGCTACAGCCCGGGTTGCTCTCGCGCTCGCTCCCAGTACGGCGATGCTCGCTTCGCCTTCGCGACGAGCGATCTCGGTGCCGGCGGCGTGGGCTTCTGGGGCTGCGATGCCTCGCCCGACGCAGGCACGCCCCACCTCCTCACGACGCCCGATTCAGACCCGCCCGATCTCGATTGCCAGGACGAATACCCCCCTTACCTCGAATGGAGCGCCTTGCCTCGGGACCCGTTGCGTTCCGAGATGATAGACGAGGTGAGCCAGGCCGCCCGCTGCCTCGCTCACCAGGCCCCCGGCAGCTGTGGCATCCGCCAGCCACTGGAAACGATCCTGCGTCTGCTGGAGGAGGGCGGGGAGGCGCGAACCAGCGGATTCCTGCGGGACGGCTCGGATCTCCTGATCGTCCTCATGACTACTGGCGACGATTGCTCGATCGATGATCCGTCGTTCTTCGAGAATCCACCAGCAGAGGCCGAGTCTGCCGCCATGCGCTGCACTTCTTGCCGGGACAGCCTGCTCGATATCGTCGAGTTCCACGACAGATTGCTCGAGGCCGCCGGACCGCGACTGATGATGCTGCAGGCCTCGACCGGTGTTCCGCCCTACGACGTGAGCTGCAACCGGGATGTTTCCATCCAGCGGATCGATTCCTGCGGGGACACGAGCTACTTCGACGAGGAGGCATGCACCTCCGGCGAGGCCATGCTGGTCGCTACTACCGGCTGCGACGACGCAATGGTGGATGGCGTCTGCTCAGCCTGCTCCGGGCACGGCGTCGATGCTGCGCCTTCTCCGAGGATCGTCGGCACGATGAACCGCTTCGCCTGTTTCGATCTCGCGAGCGTCTGCGATGGTCCGTCGTCGCTTCTCCAATGGTCCGAAGGTTGGGATATCTACTGCTGCCCACCGGTCGCGAGGACTACTGGGCTCATGCTCTCCTGCGAGGGAGGCGAGTGCGTCTGTTCGTCGCCCTGCACGATGCACGAATTCCTGCAGGAAGACGGGCCGTGCCTCGCTCCCGGATCACCGATGCTGGACGATGGCGGCGATCCCGTCATCTGGACGGACTCGACCGGCACTGCACGTCCGATCTGCATCCTGCCCCGGGCCAAGCTCGCAACCGACAGCGACGGAGGCTGCTCTCTACCATCGCGAGTTGACCTGTACATGGGCGTCTCGACGACCGGTGAATCGCGCTTCCAGTCCCCAGGCTGGACTCTGGTCGGGGATGACAGCGCCTGCGGAACGGAGCCGGACGTGCCGGTGTTTTCGATCGATGATCGGCCGATCTACGAGATCCCATTCGATTACATCGGCATTTCTCCGAATTGGGGCTCGTTGATCAGGCTGACGTGCACGGCCTCCACGGGCCCCGAGCGCCCATGAGTCATTGCCGAACAGGAGGCAGGCGATGGAAGCAATCCTCGACAGGTCCGGCAGGATCGTCATCCCGAAGAGTGTGAGGAAGCGTCTCGGGTTGGAGCCGGGAGATGCCCTGACGATGGAGGAGGACGGTGGCAAGTTGACCCTGACGCCAGCCCGCGAAGGCGAGGCTACGGCACTCGAGGGGACGGTGCTCGTCCACCAGGGTCGGGTCACAGGGGATCTGGAGGACGCGATGGGGAGGACGAGAGATCACGGATCCGCGTTCCGTGAGCGATGATCGGCGCCTGTCTGTGGCAGGAGGTGCGCGGGGTCCATGGGTCGATGCGTGCAGCTTGACCCTGCCCTTCCATGCTGTAAGCTTCCCTCGGAGGAAGGAAGAGGAGGTGCGCACATGAGGCATTCCAGGCGTGCTCTGATGGCGTCGGCCGCGCTCGCTGCGTGCGGTGCAGGCGACGCTTCCATCCACCTGACGTGGACGATCAACGGAGAGACGGCCACCGCCACCCGGTGCGATGCCGTGGGCGCGGCCTGGGTCCGCATCGTGGAGGACGAGGACGGCGACGGCGCAGTGGACAAGTACTTCAGGCAGATGGCCTGCTCCGAGGGCTCTGGCGAGACGGCCAGGCTGTTCGACTCGGCCCAGGCCACGGACATCGCGTTCGAGCTGGGCCAGCTTGGAGGCACGGTCCTCGAGCGCGAGCCCGCGACCGGGTTTAGGGCCTTCGATCCCGTGACCGGCTCCAACGATATCACCGTGGACTTCACGGTCTCGCCCTGAGGGAAGCGCCTGTTGAAGCGGATCCTGGCACGAGTCCTCTTCCCGGCAGCGTCCGTGGCCTGGGCGGCCTGCGCCTCGGTGGACACGCAGGACGACGCGTTCCCTGACACTGGCGCAGAGGTCGACGCTCCAGCGGACACGGCCTGGGATCCGTGGAACGACACGGCCGCAGACACCGGGATCGACACGCCGGTGGACTCGGCAGTGGATACCGGCGTGGACACGGGATTGGATACGGGGGTGGATACCGGCGTGGACACGGGCACGGACACGGTGGTCGACAGCGTGGTCGATACCGCCCTCGACACCGTGGCCGACACCGTGGTCGACAGCGTGGCCGACAGCGTGGCCGACAGCGTGGCCGACAGCGTGGTCGACACCGGATTCGACACGGCCGTGGACACTGCGACCGACACCATGGCGGACACGATCGCGGACCTGCCCACGGACGAGGGCGCTGCGCCTGCGGGCGGCTCGTGCGCGGATGCCATAGACCTGACCACGTCCGGGACCTGGAGCGGGCTCTACTCGGACTACTCCAACCTGTGGACCTACGGCACTGGCTGCGGGTACGCCTCGGGCCGCGAGGTCTGGTTCAAGGTCACGGTCCTGCCCGACGAGGTACTCGACTTCGCCGAGATCTCCACGACCGACGTGACCATCCAGCGCGTGAGCGGATGCGGAACCACGGCATGCGCCGGGTACGCGACCTCGCCCGAGGAGATCCGGTACTACAACTCCACGGCTGCGCCGGTCACGCTCTGGTTCGTGGTCGAGGAGTACTCCTCCACCACGGTCTCGGCCGTCACGATCGAGACGAGCAGTGTTGCGCCGCCGCCCGGATACGAGTGCGGCGACGCGATCGACGTGTCCTCGCTGACCGCGCCCTGGACAGGATCGTTCGCGGACTACGACAACAGGTGGACCTACGGCACGGGGTGCGGGTACGCCGCTGGCCGGGAGATCTGGTTCACGGCGACCGTTCAGCCCGACAGGATCTTCGAGATCGCGGAGACGTCCACCACCGACGTCACCATGCAGCGCGTGAGCGGCTGCGGCACGACCGCATGCCTGGGAAACGCCACGTCGCCCGAGGAGATCAGGTACTACAACTCCACTGCCTCCCCGGTCACGCTCTGGTTCGTGGTCGAGGCCTACTCGTCCACCACGGTCTCGGCCGTCACCATCGAGACGAGCAGCGTTACGCCTCCCGCGGGCTACGAGTGCCCTGACGCGGTGGACGTGTCCTCGCTGACCGCACCCTGGACCGGGTCCTTCGCCGACTACGACAACCGGTGGACCTACGGCACCGACTGCGGATACGCCTCGGGCCGCGAGGTCTGGTTCACTGCCACGGTCCAGCCC
>CAZGVR010000063.1:8333-11668 GCA_964528945.1 uncultured Myxococcales bacterium | reverse complement strand
GCGTCGGCCTCGAGGGCGAGCACGTCGGTGGTCCCGCCTGCAGCCTCGATCACGGCCGCGGCCGCCGAGGCGAGCGGCTGGACCGCCTCGGGAGCGAAGGTGATGCTGCCGCCGGCGATCGGATGCCCCGAGCGCGACGCGGCCTCCGCGACCACGGCGGCAGGGCCGTCGCCGGCCGCGGCGTCCAGCGCCGAGTCCAGGTCCAGTGCCAGCGGGACTCCGCCCCTGAGCCAGTCGTTGTGCACGTCGGCGAACCACGGCAGCCTGAAGCGGTCGTACCTGAAGGTCGGTTCGGTCGGGCCGACCGACGCCTCGGGCCATCCCAGGTCGCACCTGGTGAGGCCAGTGGCCTCGAGGGCCTGGTCCAGCATCGATCCCGGCACTATTCCGAGGCAGGAGCACTCGTCCGGGACGCAGT
Organism: uncultured Myxococcales bacterium; assembly: GCA_964528945.1. Taxonomy (GTDB): domain Bacteria; phylum Myxococcota_A; class Polyangia; order DRWM01; family DRWM01; genus CAZGVR01. The sequence continues at coordinate 11,250 of CAZGVR010000063.1, read as the reverse complement.
GCCGGGTCGAGCCGTCAGTGCCCTCGATCACGACGCAGGAGCCTCCCTCGCCGCACTGCGAGTCCGAGTCGCAGGCAAGCGTGCAGAAGGGGGGGATTGAAGCCGAGACCCCTGTCGAGCAGACGAAGACCGGGTCCGAGCAGGTCGGCGAGCCGCAGGGCGATCCTACCCCAGAGGCGTGCTCGGTCGATCCGCATCTCTCGAACGGGGAAGCGAGATCCTGCATGCAGACGGCAACGCCGTCGCCGCGGTCCGAGCAACTGTTGAATCCGGCCTCGCAGTCCTGGCTGCCGGCGCAGGCATGGGTGCAGTACCCGCCGGCTCCGGATGAGACCGAGCACAGGCCCTCGCGTCCGGTGCAACCCCAGCCCGGGCAAGGCGTGCCCAGCGCATCCCAGATGCAGGTCCCGGTGCCCGGTACGCAACGCATGGCCCCGTCGGACCGTTCCTCGCAGAGGGCGCCGGCAATGCAGTCGGACGTGCTCGTGCACGCGGTGCCGCAGGACATCTCCCCTTCGGCCAAAGCCAGGCACTCGCCGCCCGGACCGCACTCGTCATTCCAGGTGCAGGGCATGCAATACCAGGCTCCCGGATCGACCGGTTCGCCGTCGGCGTCGTCCGCGTCCCCGGAGTCGGTAAGCCCGTCCCAGGGAACGTCCTCGGTACCCGGATCCTGGGCATCGGCGTCCTCGCCGGGATCCACGTCCGGCATGTCGCCGCCATCCGCATCCTCGCCACCCTTGCCACTGCCGCATCCGGCAGGCCACAGCGCGCCGGCCACTAGCAGTCCTGCCACGAGCATCGACCTGCGCATGATCTCCTCCTCAGAGGTCGGGCAGCATCGCTGGCCGCCCCGCTCCCATCGACAGTTTCTATCCGAGGGCCGGTAAAAGTCGAGAGGACACCGATGGACCGCCTTGTCCGGGGGGTCGCTCGGGAGCCGGAGTTGTCATGAGGGTGGAACTGTGGATAATCGATCTCGTGCTGCTGAACAGGGTGAGAAGGTGGGCCGGGATGAACGGCCGTCCGGGAATCGTCGATCTCGCGATTGCGAGCCTCATCGCCTTCTGCGCATGGTCGAGCGGTTGCGGCCGCGGTGGGGATGGGGGGACGTCCGCGGGAGGCATCGGTTCCACGGCGTCCGAGGCCGGTTCCGGGAACGTCGTTTTGCAGGTCAAGCCGGGAGACGGGAAGCAGGGGGAGGGGGTTCACACCCAGGGTGTTGCGAGGAACAGGGTCGATCTCGGGGACGACGTCCTGGTGGTGAGCGTTCCCGACATGATCCTCCTCGCAGGGTCCATGACCGGCACCAGGGGCAGGGACCCAGCCTCGGAGATGGACCTGGTCCCCGTGCAGATCCATGCCTTCCAGATCGACAGGTACGCGTATCCCAACGAGCGTGATGCCGCTCCACGAATCGACGTCACGCTCGCGGAGGCCCGGGACCTTTGCAAGGCCGCCGGCAAGCGTCTCTGCACCGAGCTCGAGTGGGAGGCTGCCTGCAAGAGCCCGGCTGGCAATCTGTACCCCTACGGCCCCTGGTACGACCAGAAGTCCTACGGCACGGGGCCGGATGCCCTGTCGTCGGATCTCGGGGTCGGAGGCATGGGGTCGATCGAGGAGTGGACCGACAGCGAGTTCAAGCTCCCCGAGAACCCGCTCCCGAGAGGCCAGGTGATCCGCGGGGCAGCACCCGACGGGACCTACGGCAGGAGGCGATGCGCAGCAAGGGGATACCGGCTCCCGGAGAACTCGTCCTCTGCCCTCGGCTTCAGGTGCTGCTCGGGCCCCAGGAACGACGAGGAGGTCGTCCTCGAGGGCCTGCTGCAGCCCTTCGACGAGGTCTCCGACATGGCTGATTCCAAGTTCTCGGAGCTGGTCGGGGCGATACCCGAGATGTCCGGCGTCGCGGGCGATCCGAAGCGGTTCGGAGCATCCGATCTCGACTACGTCCTCCTGAGGAGGAACATAGATCCCAGGACATCGTATGCGGGGTACATCTTCACGACGAACCCGGTCTGGTGGCATCCCGTGCGCGGGGAGGAACTGCTCGCCTTCACCGGGTTCTCGGGAGAGGACTCCTTCGTGGTCGCCCTGTACAACCTCGGCGACGGCCGGTTCAAGCACGCATCATCGATGATCCTCTACGGCAAGGGGTCCGTCACGGTCAAGGTCCCTCTCCCCGTCATACTCGTGGCCGGCGTGGACAGGGACGTGCTCAACTGGGGTCCATGCTGGAACTGCTCCGAGGGTGGCGCCCTCTACTACGAGGGAGAGACGGGGCTCATCCAGGTAAGCCACAGGTGGTGAGGTAGAGAGGGGCCCTCCGGGAGCCCGATATAGTGACTGTTACCATGTGTTCTTTTCCTCTTGACAGGAATCTTTTCAGTAGATTATTGTGAAACCCAATTCGGGAAGAACCGATCATGGTGGAACGCGAGACAGACGGCATCCTGGAGGAGTTCGAGAGGGCCCACGCAGCCGGTGCGACCAGCGAGGAGCTGGTCGCCATGCTCCGCAGGACCGGCGCCAGGTTCACCGAGGCGACGCTCCGCAAGTACGTGCAGCTGGGTCTCCTGCCGAGATCGCGGAGAGTCGGTGCGAAGGGCAAGCACCAGGGGTCCTGGGGTGTCTACCCGGCCTGGACCGCACGTCAGGTCATGGGCATCAAGGACATGCTCTCTGGCGGCAAGACCATCGACGACATCGCGCATGGCACGTTCGGTCTGGTCGCGGACTGCATGGGGATAGCGACCGACCTCGGTGCGGTCAGGGAGAAGCTGGACAGGCTGGACGGAGAGCCGGGATCGGACAGGGAGTTGATCCGCGACATGAAGCGGCCGGTGACGGCCGCCCCGCTCGATGTCGAGAGGGCTGCGGCGATGGCGCGCAAGGGCCGGAGGCTCGTCGCGGTCGC
>CAZGVR010000063.1:6202-8315 GCA_964528945.1 uncultured Myxococcales bacterium | reverse complement strand
GGAGGGGTAAGCCCATGAAGAAGCTCAGCGCACTGGCAGAAGAGTCCACGGAGATGGAGGTCCCTTGCACAGAGCAGGAGGACAGGCGCAAGAGGAGGCGCCGGCCTGTCAGGGGCAAGACGCTCCAGGTACGGAAGATGCCCAAGGAGTACAGGAAGCTCCTCGGCATCCTGTATCCGGATCCAGAGTTCGAGTTCTCGAAGCCCCAGACGAGGGCAGAGTGCAAGGACGCGTCCCGCCCGTGCCCGTTCGTCAGCTGCCGTTACCACCTCTACCTGGATCTCAACGCGGCGAAGCGTAACGGCGCCATCAAGATCAACTTCCCCGACCTGGACGTCGATCAGATGTCACACTCCTGCTCCCTCGATCTCTCCGAGGAAGGGGCCCGAACCCTGGACGAGGTAGGGGAGTTCATGAACCTCACGAGGGAGCGGGTTCGCCAGATCGAAGAGGAGTGCATCCGCAAGCTCGGTGGCCGCGAGATGGCAATAAAGCTGCTCGAGGCGACCCTCAAGTAGGGCTGTTCACTGGTTCGAGATGATCTTGATGGCGGGACCCTTCTTGGGGGGGGTCCCCTCTGGCGGCTTCTCGATCGGCTTTATTATCGGCTTCTTGGTCTTAGAGGGAGGCGTCCCGTCGCCCTGCGGCTTGGGCTTCTCGCCGGGCTCGGTCTTGATCTCCCACGTCGGTTTCGAGGGCGGAGTGACGTCCGTGGAGCTAGCTCCGGGCAGCTCCTTGACGATCGTCTTGCCCCCGCTCGACTTCTTCTTGGACGAGGACTTGTCAAGGCTGGTGACCAGCTCCTTGTTGAAGTCGGGGGCGAACCCGAGTTCCTCCTGCCGGTAGCCATCCTTCCGCAGGATGATCGTGACCTCTTTCTCGGACAAGTTGAACTCGTGCGTGCAGGTGGTCACGCAGAGGGTCCTCTCGTTGCTCCCGATCTTGAGGACGACCTCGGCGCCCTCGGGGTCGGTGGAGAACCTGATCTTGACCTTGCCGGGCGCGTCATCGGTGGCCTTCGTGGCCTGAGGCTTGGCCTCGACATCCACGGGGGTCGTCTGCGGGGGAACGGTCGCAGACGTCTTGGCGGCAAGAACCACCTGCTCGGTGGGCACGGTGTCGTCATTCCCGCCGCCTAGGATCCCGGTGAGGACCAGCGCTGCCACGGCCGTTCCGCCGAGGAGCAAGACGAGCACTAGCACGAGCGGGATGGCTATGAGCGCGGCCGAGCTCCGGCGCCTGGGCGGTGCCCCTGCTCGGGCCGAGGCCGTGCTCCCGGTCCAGGACATGGGAGTCTGGGCGGTCCCGTACATGGCCTGCTGCTGGCTCGGCTGCATCTGGTACCCGGACTGGGCGGCCTGGTTGTACGCGCCCGAGGGCACCTGGGGAAAAGCTGCGGATGGCACCTGCGCGTAGGCCGCGCCGGTCGGCACGTGCGCCGCCTGCGTGGAATGTGTGAGCAGGATGCCGGTCGCGTTCTGCAGCGCGTCCGATAGCTCGCTGCAGGACTGGAACCGCTGGTTCCGATCCTTGGCCATGGCGCGCCGGATGACCCCCTCCAGCTGGGGCGAGATCTGTGGGTTCAGGTGGGACGGCGGCACGGGCTCCTCGAGGATGATCTTCATCAGGATCGCGGTCGCCGTCTCTCCGTTGGCCGGGACCTGGCCTGTCATCGCCTCGTAGAGGATCGCGCCGAGGGCGTAGATGTCGGCACGGTGGTCGATGTCCCTGTCGCCCTTGGCCTGCTCCGGGGCCATGTAGTGTGGCGTGCCTATCACCATGCCCGTCTGCGTCAGGTGGCTGGCCGTGCCGGTCTTGATCTTGGAGATCCCGAAATCCAGGATCTTCACTATATCGGGCTGGTCGGGCTGGTCGACGAGGAAGATGTTCTCGGGCTTGAGGTCCCTGTGGACTATCCCCTTCGAGTGGGCCGCATCGAGGGCCCTGCACACCTGCGTGAAGATGCGGACGAGACGGTCCAGTGGCAGCACGCCGGCTGCCTGGAGGTCGTGGCGCAGCTCGCGGCCGTCCAGGAACTCCATCACTATGTAGGCGCGGCCGTCCTCGGTGTAGTCGATGTCGGTGACGTTGATGATGTTGGGGTGGTCGAGCT
>CAZGVR010000063.1:0-6192 GCA_964528945.1 uncultured Myxococcales bacterium | reverse complement strand
CGAGCTCGCCGGCCTTTGTGGCCTCGCGCCTGAACCGCTCGACCGCCTCCTGGTTCTTGGTGAAGTCGGAGTTCAGCATCTTGACCGCGTACCGCTTCTTGAGCGTAACGTGGCGGGCCATGTAGATCTGCCCCATGCCGCCCTCGCCGATCTTCTCCTCGATGCGGTACTTGGTCCCGAGGACCACGCCCAAGAACGGATCGGCCCGTTCCGCCTGCCCCGCGATTATCAGCTGGGAGGCGTCGTCAGGGCAGAACTTGACCGAGTCGTCGAACTGCCGCCTGCATGTCGGACAGAGCTTCAAGGTCCACCCTCCTGGTCGTTGCCCGGCCCCTCGGTACGGACGCCAGCGACGCCTTCCACCTCCAACGTTCTCGCCCAGCTCGGGATCTCGGCGACATTATTCGTCACGATGGGCACTTTGGCAAGGACCCTCACTGGACCTTCAAGGTGAACGCGCTCTGACCAGGCTCTGACAGGTCTGCAGTCCGTGTGAACTTGTGCAGGGTCTTCTCCACGATGGCCTTGTTGTCGTCCTCGTGCCCCTCGCCGATCACGACCCTGAACCAGTTCTTGGGGTTGCCGCCGCCGTATCCGCCCGATTTGACAGCCGTTACCAGGATCTGGTCGGACCCGGCCCCGAGGTGGGGGGAGATGTCCTCCACGAGCACCTCGTCCGTGCTCTCGAACTGCTTGACCACGGATCCGTTGACCAGGACCGTGTACTTGTCGCCCACGGCCTTGCCGTTCTTGGACTCGGTGAAGAGGTAGTAGTGCTTGCCGCCCGGCAGCGGCGCAGGCGTGGTGTCGGGCTGGTCGCCGGTGCCCGGCGGTGGATCCACCTTCTTGATCTGGTAGCCGGGTGCCTCGATGGAGATGTTGCCGGACTCGTCGAAGGCAACGGTGCATCCTTCGAACTTCTGGCTCGTAAGGCCGGTCACATCTACACCGTTTATCGTGACCTTGATGCCCTGCGCCGCGTCCCCCGCCGCTGCCATGGTCAGGGCGACGGTGGCTGCGACCAGGGCAAGGCCCGTTCCGGTTGTCCGCGTTCTCATGGCCTGGCCTCCTGCGACCGGGTTGCCTGCTCCCGGACGGCTTTTCGACATTATTCTAATAGTGAGTATTCAAGGGTTCCAGTCCTGGTCACGCCCGTTTGCAGCCGGGAGCAGCGGGTGCTAGGATCGGCGCCTGCAGGAAGCAGGCCGTGAGATTCAGACCCTTCAAGTACGTTCCCCTCCCGCGCCTCCCCCTCAAGTACCTTGCGCCCAACCTGGTCACCGCCGCCAACATGATGCTCGGCCTTGCCGCGGCCTGGCACGCGCTCAGGGGACGTGTGGACTTCGCGGCCTGGCTCGTGATATGGGCGGCGTTCCTGGACGGGACCGACGGGCTGATCGCCCGCCTCTTCGACGCGCGCTCGCACTTCGGCATCGAGCTCGCCTCCCTCGCGGACCTGACCCGCTTCGGCCTGGCTCCGGCTGCGGTCATGGCCTCCTACGCGGACGACCTGGGGGTCGGCGTGTGGGACGGCTCCCAGAGCGGATGGCTCGTGCTGGCCCCGGTGACCTTCTACGTGGTAATGGCGGCCGTGCGCCTTGCCCGCTTCAACGTGCAGACGATCGAGCTCGGGGATCTCCTGTTCCGCGGCCTTCCCACGACGCTATGCGCGGGGATCATCTCCACGGGGATACTCACCCTCATCAAGATGGGCGATCCGGTCTCCAGCAAGGACGGCGTGATCCTCCTCGTGGGCGGCGCGGCCGTGATCGCAGGTTTCCTCATGATCTCGAACCGGCCGCTGCCCAAGTTCCGCAAGCGCGGCCGCAAGATCTACTCCGTGGGCCAGTACGTGCTCGCCGGGCTCCTCCTCGTGCTCGGGTTCATGAGGCGCATGCCCGAGGTGCTCCTGGCCGCCGGGACCATCTACATCCTGGGCGGGATAGTCATGGGCAAGCGGTTCGAGCGCGCGTACAGGCGGGAGCAGGATCGACGCAAGCTCCTCGCGCGGGAGGCCGGGCGCGCCCTCGAGAGGCTGAGCGACGTGGACGAGGAGCCCGATCCCGAGGAGAACGGGGGGGCGCAGCAATCCCCGGAGGAGAGCCCGGCCAAGCTGCGCTGAAGGCCCGCCGTCCCCACCGGGCCGCCCGCGCCCGCCTACCTGAAGAAGACGAAGGTGATGACCACGAAGAGGGGGCTCAGGAAGCAGATCGAATACACCATGTAGCCGAAGAAGCTCGGCATCTTCACGTGGTTCTCCTCGGCGATGGCCTTCACCATGAAGTTGGGACCGTTGCCGATGTACGTGTTGGCGCCCATGAAGACGGCCCCGCAGGAGACCGCTCGGAGGAACGCCACGCCCGGGGCCGAGAGGTGCGTTGTTTCGGTTGTCGCGGCTATGAGCTGGGACAGGTCGTTCGGGTCCGTGTGGTTGAGGCCCGAGGCAGCCGCGGTGAAGGTGAGGTAGGTCGGTGCGTTGTCCAGGAAGCTTGACAGAACGCCAGAGGCCCAGAAGAACTGCCACGGCTGGCTGATACCGAGCCGGTTCTGCGACCCCAGCACGTCCAGGATCCACAGGTCAGGGTTCATGGTGATGAAGATCCCTATGAACAGCACCGCGACCTCGATTATCGGGGCCCACGTGAAGTTATTCGACTTGCGGACCGCGACTGGCGTCGTCTTCATGGCGACTGCAGCGATCGCGAGCATCACGATGCTCTGGGAGACCTTCTCCAGTGCGTCGATGGCCAGCCGGTTCTCGAACCCGAACCACTTCTCGATGAGCCCGTTCTGAGACACTGCCCCTGCGCCGAGGATCGCGCCGACTATACCGGCCAGGAACAGGAAGTTCAGACCGCCTTCCAGCTTTATGGGCTCCTTCTCGCCCGTGGGGAGCTTGGACCCCTGGGCCATCTCCTTCCGGTACATCACCGTGTCGAAGATGAAGAAGATCACGAGGACCAGGCCCACGGCAAAGGCCCAGATCGGCGCGAGGCGGAAGGTCCACTCGAAAGGGACCCTCTTGAGGAAGCCCAGGAACAGCGGCGGATCGCCCAGCGGCGTGAGCAGGCCGCCGATATTGGCCACTATGAAGATGCAGAAGACGACGACATGCGCCTGCGACTTTCGCCAGGAGTTCGCGCGGATGAGAGGCCGGACCATGAGCATGGCCGCACCTGTCGTGCCCATGAAGGAGGCAAGTATGCCGCCGATGAGCATGATGACCGTGTTGACCGCTGGCGTGCCCACGAGCGTGCCCTTGAGGAAGATGCCGCCCGAGATGATGAACAGGGCCGTGAGCAGCGAGATGAAGGCGATGTAATCGAAACCGGTGACCAGCATGCGGTCCACCGACCCCTCGGGACCGGCCGCCAGGAGGTAGACCAGGATGCATCCGCCGAGGACACCGGCGATGATCCCCTTGTTGCGGTTGTGCTCCCACCAGTGGCCCGCGAACAGTGGGATGATCGCTATGCAGAGCAGCATCAGCACGAAGGGCAGGATCGTCCAGAACGGGGGATGCACGTCGGAAGCGGCACCCGGGCCCGCGCCCGACGCAAGAGCGATCCCGGGGATGAGCATGGCGCTGATCGGCGTGAACCAAGTCAACCAGGAACCCCTGCCTGAGCGTGTCTTGATCATCGCCGCCTCCTTGCCGCGATGGAGTGCGGCCGTCGGGCAATTCAGGACGCAATTCGTAGCCCAATGTGCGGGTTCTGTAAAGCTGCCGCGAGCACGCCGGATGGTGCCTGACGCTACTCCGACCGGCCCGCGATGGCCCACTCGAGGAGCCCGACCTGGACGCCGAACATCAGGACCCTGAGCAGCCGGCCCCTCACGTCGGTGGAGGCGTGCTCGTAGGGCTTCATGACCTGCGCCAGGGTCGAGGGCTTCGAGAGACCGCCGATGAGGGTCGCGAAGGACATCGAGAGGTGCCAGTCATCGAGCGGGAACTCGGGGCCGGGCACGAGGCCAAGGGTGACGAACTCGTTGGCGCGGTACCAGGCCTCGGCATCCTCCTGCTCGAGGGCGTGCATGCATCCCTCCCTTATCAGTTCGAGCGCCGGGGCGGTGAGCCGGAAGTTCTCCCTCGAGCACCTCGCATCGCGGTAGAAGTGGTACTCACCGTTCGTCCATGCGAAAACGTCGTGGAATCGGGCCTTGATCTGCTTGGTTATCGCCCTGATGAGCGTGATGGAGTCCAGGATGTCGAGCCCGAGGAGCGTGTCCCCGGGCCGTCCCTCGAACTTGTCCATGACGGCCAGCGCCATGTCCAGCTCCATCCGCGAGATGATCCCCTCCTGTACCAGGAACTCCCCGAGCAGCTCCTTCGCGAGGTTCGAGGACACGTAGCACGGCACGCCGTTCTCGAGATGGACGTCCTTGCGTATGCCCGAGCACTCGAACATCAGGAGCCCGGTCTCCCTGTCCCTGTAGAGATCGAGCAGCACCTTCACGACCGTGTTCTCCGACAGTATGCCCCGCTTGTCGGGCAGTCCCAGGTCGTGGCGCTTCTCGGTCGGCGTGACCGATGGCAGGTGCTTGGAGAGCTCCGGGATCGTGGACACGGCGGAGAAGGAGGCCCCGTTCACGCTCACCAGGTCCTCCTCCCCGATCCGGCCGCACACGATTCCCTGTATGATCTCGGAGAGGGGCAGGCTTCCGAGGACCTGGCCTTCCATGCGCTTCACCACGTAGTGCATGGAGCTCCGGGCCGGCGTGGCCTGAGCCGTGGCCCGCTCGTCGTCCTGGTCCAGCTGGAGGTCGGGCCCCGCCGGCGGCTGCGACCCAGGCTTGGTCCCGTCCTCGCCTGGTGGGCTGCTCATGGCCAGGGCCTGGACGAGGTTGAACGAGGATCCCGGGCTCTTCCGCCTGGCCTGCGCATCGGGTGAGTCCTGCCTGCGGGTGGCGGCTCTCATGGACGCGGCCAGGCCGAGCACTGCCTCGCTCTTTCCCTTCCTGTCCAGGCAGGCCTCGAGCCCCTTCCTGAAAGCGGATGCGTCCGGGAACCTGGCGTCCGGACTCGAGGCCAGGGCGCACTCGATGACCTCCGACAGGGCCGGCGGCAGGGTCCGCAACCCCTCGTCGAGCACTGGCGAGTGGCGATCGCGGACGTTGATGAGGATGCTGAGATCCGAGGCCCCGTCGAAGGGCTTCCTTCCGAGCATGAGCTCCGCGAGGACAACCCCGGCGCTGTAGAGGTCCGAGCGGTGGTCCACGGGATCGCCGCGGACCTGCTCGGGGCTCATGTAGTGGACCTTGCCCTTGAACTTCCGGCCGAAGGACGCGACGTTGAGCTGCTCGGAGTAGGCGATGCCGAAGTCGCCGAGCTTCACCTCGCTGTCCATGCCAAGTAATATATTAGATGGTGATACATCACGATGAATTATATGTAGCTGTCGCCCGGTCTCGTCCGAGCGGGAGTGCAGGTACTCTAGGGCCTTGGCGATCTCGAGCACCACGTAGACGCCCTGGGCGGGTGGCAGTCCATAGCCGGCCCTCTTCAGCCTGCGCAGCAGCCGCCAGAGGTCCAGTCCCTCCACGTGTTCCATCACGAGGAACGGACGTCCCCCGCTCTCCCCGAAATCGAGGAACTTCACGATGTTCGGGTGGTCCATGACCGACGAGAGACGGGCCTCGTTCTCGAAGAGATTCCTGAACTGCTGGATCCCGGCCACGTCCTCCAGTAGCAGCTTCACCACGACCGGGCGCCCCGCGAACGGGCCGGGACCCGAGGTGGCGAGGTACACCTCGCTCATGCTGGAGATGGCGATCCTGCGCAGGATCCTGTAGCTGCCCAGCTGCTCGTTCTCGTTCATCGGCAATACAAAGGCGCCCGAGGCGCTTCCGGTGCCATGGCGAGGGATTGCGGGGACTGGTCCATGGGCGTCCACGTATTCATGGATGACGGAATAGTAGCGGATGGCCGGAATGCGGACAAGTGGAGCCTCGGGCGCGGCGGGTGTACAGGGGGCGGTGACGGTGCGATTGACAACGCCGCCTCAAGACTCGATACTTGGCACGCTCCCCAAGGCGGGAGCCCATGGAAAGGGGAGCCGGTTCGGGCTGCCGTTCCGAATAGAGGTGACCAGATGAGCGACATGCCAGCAAGCGACGCGGGAGCGGCGCAGGGTGCCAAGAAGTCGATGATCGGCCGGACCCGCGAGATCGAGGACCTGAGGGACCTCCTGG
>CAZGVR010000062.1:9543-11751 GCA_964528945.1 uncultured Myxococcales bacterium | reverse complement strand
CATCTCCAAGTTCGAGCTGGACACGCTGGACGAGGGCAAGGACCTGCTCGAGATCGCCAAGACGTACTTCGCGAGCTTCGGGCTCGACCCCGAGCCGATCCTCGCGAGGAGCGACGTGCATCCGAAGGCCGGCAAGTCCGAGCACGCCTTCTGCTTCACCGTGGACAGGGACGTGCCGGACATAAGGGTGCTGCTGAACATCGAGCCGAACGACCAGTGGATGGACACCACGCTCCACGAGCTCGGGCACGCCTTCTACGACGATTTCTACGATGAATCGATGCCATGGCGCCTCAAGGAGCCGAGCCACATCCTGACGACAGAGGGCGTGGCCCAGCTTTTCGGGGAGATGTCGAAGAACACGGTCTGGCTCCAGGAGGAGCTGGGCGTCTCCGGCAAGACCTTGCCCAAGGTCACCGAGGCCGCGGACGAGTCGAGGGTGCTGCAGCAGCTGGTCTTCGCCAGGTGGAGCCTGGTCATGTTCCACTTCGAGAAGGAGCTGTACTCGAATCCCGATCAGGACCTGAACAAGCTCTGGTGGGACCTCGTCGAGAAGTACCAGCTCGTGACCAGGCCGGACGGTCGGAACGAGCCCGACTGGGCCACCAAGGATCACGTCGTCGTGGCGCCCGTCTACTACCACAACTACGTGATGGGCCAGATGTTCAAGGCGCAGGTGCTCGAGGCCATCGCCAAGCAGACCGGCAAGGTGAACCCCCTCGACGTGACATTCATCGGGGACAAGGCCGCAGGGGACTTCCTGATCGAGAAGGTCTTCAAGCCGGGTTCCACCAAGCACTTCATGGATCTGACGCTGGAGATAGCGGGCGAGCCTTTCTCGGCCGCGGCCTACGGTCGCAGCTTCGGCTGGGGCAAGGAGGCGGCTGCAGCCGGGAAGGAAGAGGGCAAGGGCAAGGCCAAGGGCAAGGGCGGCAAGAAGGCCAAGGGAGGCTGACCTTGGCGAGGATCCAGCGCGGCCCCCTGGACGTGACGTTCCACTCGCTGGTGCCCAGGGCCGACTCGCCCGTTCCGGGAAGGGCAGTCAGGCTGAGCTTCAGCGGGGCCGTGATCGAGGCCGGGGATCTGCCCCAGCTCGGCGCCGTGGTGGAGCTCCGGCTCCCCGTGGGCCAGGGCAAGGATGGCCTCGGGATGTTCGCCGAGGTGAAGTGGCTGTCGTCTCCGTCAGCCGGAGGGCCGGGCCTCTTCGGCGTCTTCTACCTGCTGCCGACCGCAGGCCGCATGCTGGAGCTGATCGAGCTTCACCTCGAGGGCCAGGAATCCTGATCAGGGGAGTCCCCACACCTCGATCTCGCCGATGGCGTTGTCGCGGAACCAGCTTCCCTCGTACACGTCCACGACCGTCAGGGTGAACCCGCCCACCGCGCTCGGGTGATCGACCTCCAGCCACTGGAGGTCCCTCGTGTCGGCCAGCTCCCAGGTCAATGTCGCCCCGTCGGTGAAGGCCAGCGTGGCTGTCTTCAGCCTGTTGTTCAGCGGCCAGAGGTCCCCGCGGGACTTCTCGGCGGCATCGTATCCGGAGACTATGCCGATGCGCTTCACGACCGCAGGCGCCGGGAACGCGAACGTGAGCGACTGGCCGAGAGCCTTCTTCTTCTTGTCCTCCTGCCAGACCGTCGCCCTGTCCCCGTCCAGGAGGTTCTTGGCCGGGAACTTCTTGTGGCTCGAGGACGCCGCGATCGCGCACTCCAGCTTCGCGACCTCCCTCACTGGCGACGCGGCCGGCGGCTCGGGCTCCCGGGGCGTCGGTGCAGCCGCATCGCTGACGGCGTCGTCGGCAGTCTGCACGGCTGGCGCTTCCCTGGCGTCCTCGACGGTCACGGGCTGCACGGCCGCAACGGGATCGACCTCCGGTGGCTCGATCGGGAGCTTGCCCGGGCCCGTCCCGGAACCGCCCGGGATCCCGGGGATGCCCACGATCACCAGCACCGCGGCCGTCGACAGCCCTCCCGAAACGAACCCGAGCAGCGCACCCAGGAAGAAGTACATGACCCCCCTGGACCTGCCGGTCTCCCTGCGATGGGACGCCTCCACCGGCAAGATCCCTGGCTGCTTCGGAGCGTTCGGGAGGGGCGGCATTGCCGCGAGCGGCCACTGTTCTGAACCCGGTGCCGGAGAGGCCACGCGTGTCGGCGTGGTCGGCTGGCTGTCCGGGGAGTCCACCGGCATGGGCGCCTAGGCAAGGAGCTC
>CAZGVR010000062.1:0-9533 GCA_964528945.1 uncultured Myxococcales bacterium | reverse complement strand
GAGGAGGCCTGCTGCTCGTTGCCGATGAGAGGTTGCGGCGGGTGCGAGACCGGGACCTGCGGCGCCGGCGGATCCGAGACCGGCCGCGAGCCGACCTCGTTGGTGAACATGGGGAACGTGGCCTCGTGAGGCCTCCTGGGAGGGCGTCCCGTCCTCGGGACCGGATCCGCCTCCGGGGCTGCGGCATGGGTCGAGGGCGCCACCTGCGGCTGGGGCGGGCGCTTGTTCTCCACTTCCAGGGAGGGGAAGGTGATGTCGTTCACGTTCAGATCGACGGTGCTGACCCGCTCGCCGAAGGCGGCGAGCACCACGGGATCCTTCTCTTCCTCGCGGATGCGCGTGAGGACCATGACGCTCTCGGCCGTCCCGCCCATGGCGAGCGTGCGGATGATCTCCATCTTGAGCGCCTGGGAGCTGCGCTGGTACGTCGTCTCCATGATGGAGGCAGGGAAGTCCGAGGCGTCGCCCGAGGCCTGCATCACGAGCAGGGAGGCCACCTTGCCGGACTCCCCGGACCTTCCGAAGTGCGCGCGGGCGGCGGGCGTGGCAGGCAGCCCACCGCCGAGGGTGTTGCGGAGCTTCTCGAGGACGGCCACGCGGCGCGCGCCGCTGTCGATGAAGCGGGTGGCGAGCTCGAGGACCGTCGAGGCGTCCAGCGGCCTCGTGCAGTTCGGGCACGAGGCCGTGAGATCCCCGAGGACGGACCTGCAGGCCCTGCAGGTGACCGGGGCACCGTCTGCGAACAAGCCAGTCATGAAACGAGAATTATATCACCGGATCGGCGCGAATCACAAGGGAATGGTTGACGGGAAGACTCCCAGCGGGGAAACTGGCACGAGCCGGCTGTCCGATCATTCCTCCCGCTTCTGGCGCGTGGGGAATGACGGGCCCGCGGCCGGTGGATCAGTCCAGGCCGAGCGGATGCCCCATCACCGGCCTCTTTCCAGACGAGTCGATCGTCGCGCCGCCCATGCCCATGTCGTGCGGGAACGCGAGCGCGAGGCCCCTGGTCCGGCAGAGATCGAGGACCCGCATCTTCTCCTCGATCGTGACGAGCGGATGCAGATCGTAGGCCATCACCCACAGCGGCGGGATGTGGGCCGAGGTCGGCATCATGTCTCCCGTGAAGAGCAGCGGGCCTGCAGGGTCGTCGATCAAAGGGAGCAGCATGTAAGGCGTGTGGCCGTGCGACAGGTGCCAGCGCAGCCCATCCATGGGGGGGGGCGGATCGTCCCCCTCGACCATGGCGAGGACGCCTGCCGCATCGAGCGAAGCGAAGTCCCTGCCCATGAACGAGGCCCTGTCCCTGTCCAGCGGGGCGAGGGCGTGCTCCCAGTGGAGGCGGTGGATCCAGTGGCGAGCGTTCGGGAAGCGCGGCCGCGAGTCCCCGCCCGACGTTCCCGGCCTGACCGTGAGGCCACCGGCGTGATCGAAGTGCGCGTGGGTGATGACCACGTCGGTCACGTTCTCGGGTCCAAGGCCGAACCGGCCGAGCGCGGCCTCTATGGAACCCTCCCGGTCGAGTATCTCGTACCGGGCTGCCTCATCGATGGTCCATTTGCTGCCGGCGCCAGAATCCACGAGCACCGTGCGTCCAGCGGCCCGGTCCACGGCCACCAGCGTCCGCATTGCGAGCAGGATCCGGTTCGCCTGGTCCACGTCCCCGGTCTCCAGCCAGAGGACCTTGGGGACCACCCCGAACATGGCGCCGCCGTCCAGGCGGATCGTGCCCGTGACCACGGATACCACGTCGAACCGTCCCACTCGGATCATGCGGGGAGGCTACAGCATCTGCTGCCAGGGCGGTAGGCCCGCAGCGTCCGGGGCGGGCCTGCCCACGAGGAGGAGGCCGACGAGCGTGTGGTCGCCGGGAAGGCCGAGGGCGCGGGCCGCGCCCAGGTCGTCCATGTCGAAGAGCAGGTTCCACCCGAGCCCGAGGGCCGCGCCCATCGCGATCAGGTGGACGGCGGCTATCGGGACGTCGATGAGGGCGAAGGGCTGCTCCTTGGATCTGTGCTTGATGAAGAAGGGCGCGGCGCAGGCCGCCACGAGCGCAAAGTCGCCGCACGCGGACGCCCCGGGGACGCCCGCCGCCGCGAGGACCGCCTCGATCACGGCCCTCTCCCGCACCACGATCCACCTCCAGATCTGGCTGTTGTCCGCGTTGGGTGCCCACCTGGCCGCGTCGAGCATGAGCCTCAGATCCTCGTCGCCGGGCTGGCCGGAGAAGGCGGGGCATGGGGCCGGGATGCGCACATCGACTGGCCCTGCCGGTCTGCCGCCGCAGGACGACAGCATGTCCCCGCGCTTCTCGTGGTCGGGAGGCGGTACTGGAAGCGGGCTGCCGAACCGCTCCGAGTGGACGATGCCGCTCAAGGGGCGCCTCCTCCCGGACAGCCAGCGCTGCGTCATGCCGTGGTAGATCCCGCCTCGTGGCCTCATCCGGCCCAGCGCGATCAGGGCCGGGACTCGCACGTCCGGGGAGAGACCCAGGAAGGACACGACCTCGCGCTCGTCTATGGCCGCAAGCCACACCGACTCGATGCCGCGCGACGCGGCCTCGAGGACCGCCACCTCGCCTGCGAGAGAGGCATCGACGTTGTACAGGTGGAGGCCACGACGGATCGTGGAGAGCGACCTCGCCCCCTTGCACACCAGGAAGGCCGGGGGAGGCCCGCCCCTGAGGATCCACAGGTTGCACTTGGCGACCACGCCTCCGGTCAGGATCCTGGCCAGCCCTCCGGCCTTGTCCGGATCCCTGATCAGCGAGACTGACCCCGACCGCCGTCCGTGGATGGTCGGAAAGCTCGAGGAGGCCGCCTCGATGGCGTCCAGGTCCGCCCCGTCAATCGGATCGGAGGAGAACGCTCGGCAGGACCTGCGCGATACGATCAGGCCGAGCAGATCGGGTGGGCGGTCGTTCATGCGGGCAGGCATAGTATTCCCATGGCACCGCGTCAACGTGTATACCAGCGGCATGGCAGGATCATCGAGGCTCACCGGGTTCCGCAAGCTCGGGCTCCCCGAGAGAAGAAGGCTGCTCGCGGCCGAGGGGCACATCGAGGAGTCCGACTCCCGGATCCTGGACGGCGGCGGGATCGATTCCGCCGCGGCCGACCTCCTCTCCGAGAACGTGATCGGCGTCCTCGGCATGCCCCTCGCCGTCGCGGCGAACTTCGTGGTGGACGGGCGTGACGTGGTCGTGCCCATGAGCATCGAGGAGCCATCGGTCGTTGCCGCGGCCTCCAACGCGGCCCGCCTCGTGCGCGAAGGCGGCGGTTTCACCACGGACGTCGATCCGCCCCTGATGATCGCCCAGGTCGAGGTGCGCGGCATGACCGACGTGGACGCCGCGCTCGCGGCGCTGGCCGCGGCCCGGACGTCGATCTCGGAGGCGGCGAGCCTGGGAGCTCAGGACATCGAGGCGTTCGGCGGCGGCATGAGGGAGGTGGAGATCAGGGCCGTGACCCTGCGCTCCGGGGAGAGGATCGTGGTCGTGCACCTCGTCGCCGACTGCGCGGATGCCATGGGCGCGAACACCGTCAACTCCATGGCCGAGGCCGCGGCTCCGGTGATCGCCCGGATAGCGGGCGGGACGTGCGGGCTCAAGATCCTCTCCAACCTCGCGGACCGCAGGCTCGCGAGGGCTCGTTGCCGCGTCCCGCTCGTGGCGCTCGGATCCTACAAGGGGGCTGCCGGGGCGGATCCCCGTGCCGTGAGGGACGGGGTGATCAGGGCATGGGAGCTCGCGGACGCGGATCCCTACCGCGCCGCGACCAACAACAAGGGGATCATGAACGGCGTGGACGCCGTGGCGCTCGCCACGGGCAACGACTGGCGGGCGCTCGAGGCGGGGGCGCACTCCTGGGCCGCGAGGAGCGGTCGTTACTCCTCGCTCTCGACATGGAGCAACGGACCGGACGGGGAGCTGTGCGGTGAGCTCGTGATGCCGGCCGCGGTGGGCCTGGTGGGCGGCATGACCATGCATCACCCCACTTCGGCGCTGGCCATCAGGATCCTGCGGCTCGGATCCGCTCGCGAGCTTGCGGCCGTGATCGCGTGCGCCGGGCTGGCCACCAACCTGGCGGCCCTGCTCGCGCTGTCGACCGAGGGCATCCAGAAGGGCCACATGAGGCTCCACGCCAGGAGGACCGTGAGCTAGGAGGATCTACTTCTCGCCGACCGTGAACGCGTCCCTGAGGATGTCCCCGATCGTGCGCGGGGCGCAGGTGGTGGGCTTGCCCGAGAAGACGATGGGCCTGGCCGCGGCAGGAAGGGGCCGGCCCGAGAAGGCCAGCCTCGGGAAATCCTCGGGAAGGGTCGGGAGCAGCTCTGCCGGAGGCACTGGCACCTCCCTGGGAGGCTCGGGCTCGGCCGGGACCACCATGGCGGGCGATTCCGGGACCACGGGCAGGGCAGGGGGCACGTGCTCGACCGGCGCAACGGGCGCCAGATCCACGGGGGTGGCGAGCGGGGCCGCGGACGGGGCAAGCTCTATGGGCTCGACCGGCTCCATGGCGAGCGCCTCGGGTGTCACCTCCCCGGGCTCGGTAGGGGCCAGCGGCTCGAGCACCATCGGAGTGGCCGGCTCGTCCATGGCGATCTCGATGGGCTCCATCTCCTGTGGTTCGGGGGACGGGGACGGCGGCTCCGGAGCCTGAGCGCCCATGAGAGGCTCGGGCTCCTGCGCCAGCATCTGCACCGGCTCCGGCTCTGGCACGGAAACGGGCTCTGGCATTGAAACGGGCTCTGGCGCGGAAACGGGCTCGGGCAGGGTCACGGGAGGCTGCGCCGCGGCCTGGGCGGCCTCCGGGGCCTCCACCTCGAACTCCTCCCCGGCCATGGGGATCTCTTCCTCGTGCTCGGGCATCACCTCTATGGTCTCGTCCTCCTCGGTCAGCTCCAGGGCCTCCTCGTCCTCCTCCGGGATCGGGAGCACCGGCACCGCCAGCGCTGGACCGGGAACCGCCGCCCTCTGGCCCGAGCGGTTCCTGTCTATCCTGGCGAGGAGATCCTCGAGCTTCGCCTTCCGGAGATCCTTGCTCAGCTCCATGGCCCTACCCCGCCTCCATGGTGCTCTTCAAGTGGCGCCCATCGCGGAGTCGACCCACGATCTCGCCCAGCCCGCAGCCCTCGCCCATCCACAGCTTCGTCCAGTCGACCATCGAGGCGTTGCCGGCCAGGAACCTGGCTCCCTCGAAGTCCTCGTCGACCGATGTTGCCTCGAAGGGCTGGCCGGTCACGGTTCGCAGGATGCCCGCGAGCACGCCCTCCTGGAACTCGAGGAGCTTCTGGCGGGCATCCTCCGATATCCTCCAGCGTATGAGGAGGATGTCGCCCCAGGTCTCGAGCTTCACGACCCCGAGCCCGTGCAGGGCCAGCACCGCGTTCAAGTGATCCAGGAAGGACTCCGGGGAGGTCCCGGCCTTCATGATCCCACCCATGGTCTCGACCACCCTGCGGCCGCACTCCTCGCCGAGATGCAGCCCGATGGTGTAGGGCAGCGTCTTCTGGATCTCGTCGAAGCGCATGGCGAGCACCGAGTGCATGGCGCTCATGGGGAACGCGATGAGCCTCTTGCCGCCGCTCGAGTATCGGAGGTCCCCCTCCGCGAGATCGAACGAGAAATAACCTTCCGGGTCCAGCTTCAGCTCGGTCATCTTCGCCTTCCTGGCTCCGCTGCGAAGTCTATGCCGCACGCCGGCGCTCTGTCAACAAAGCCGACCGTTGAAGCCCGGCGGAGAGTGCAATAAGCTCCCCTCCCGATGATAGACGTTCCACACATCATCAGGAAGAAGCGGGACGGGCATCCCCTCGACCGCGGCGAGATGCGCTCGCTCCTCCTGGCCCACGTGCGGGGCGAGATCCCTGACTACCAGATGGCGGCCTTCCTGATGGCAGTCTTCTTCAGGTCGATGTCGGAGGAGGAGCTGGACGCCTGGACGGAGGTGATGCTCAATTCCGGGACCGTCATCGATCTCCGCGACGTTCCCGGCCCGAAGGTGGACAAGCACTCGACAGGCGGCGTGGGGGACAAGGTGTCGCTCGTGCTGGCGCCGCTCGCGGCCGCGTGCGGCGTGAAGGTGCCCATGATCTCGGGACGCGGTCTCGGCCACACCGGTGGGACGCTCGACAAGCTCGAGTCCATCCCCGGCATGTCGGTGCGCATCGACGTGGACCGGTACCGGAGGATCCTCCGCGAGGCCGGGCTCGTCTTCGCCGGCCAGACGGACGATCTGTGCCCTGCCGATCGCAAGCTCTACGCGCTCCGGGACGTCACCGGGACAGTCGAATCGATCCCCCTCATAGCGTCGAGCATCATGAGCAAGAAGCTCGCCGAGGGCATCGACGCGCTGGTGCTGGACGTCAAGGTAGGCGACGGGGCCTTCATGAGGACGATCGACGACGCGCGCAAGCTCGCAAGGACCATGGTCAGGATCGGCTCGGGGCAGGGGAAGAAGGTGAAGGCCGTGATCACGGCGATGGACGAGCCGCTGGGGCGTGCCGCCGGCAATGCTCCCGAGGTCGTGGAGAGCGTGGAGACCCTCAGGAACGGCGGACCGCCGGACTTGAGGGCGATCGTCATCCGGCTGACCTCGTGGATGCTCGTCCTGGGCGGGGTGCAGCCCGACCTCGGTTCGGCGGGCGCCGCGTGCGAGCAGGCGCTTGCCTCCGGAGCGGCCCTCGCGCGGTTCCTGAAGGTCGTCGAGATGCAGGGTGGCGACCCGCGGGCGATCGAGGACACCTCGCTCATGCCTTCCGGGAGGCACAGGCGGGAGATCCTGGCCCCGTCCGGCGGCTTCGTCGCCCGCGTGGATGCCATGAGCATGGGCCGGGCCTGCGTAATGCTCGGCGCGGGCCGGCTGCGGAGCGAGGACGCCGTGGATCCGGGCGCCGGCATGATCTTCGCGGTCCGGAGGGGTGACAGGGTGTCGAGCGGGGATCTCCTCGTGACCCTGATGGCGTCGGACGCGTCGCGGATCGGGGAGGCGGAGCGGATCGCGAGGGAGGGCTTCGCGATCTCGCGGGAGCCGCCGTCCAAGGCCGGCCCCCTGATCATCGAGGAGGTCTGAGGCATGCAGCCCGGGCGGAACACTCTGGTCCCGATCCTGGTCGTCCTCGCCCTTTCGGCATGTCGCAGGAGCGGCGGGACAGGCGCCCTGCCCGATTCCGGCAGCGGCCGGGAAGGCGGCCCCGGCTACGTGCCCGCCGGGGAGATCTACGACGTGCGCGTGGCCGAGGGCTACCTCGTCGAGATGCCGCCCCCCGCCGTTTCCGGCGGCGTCGCGGAGGAGGCCGCGCGCGATGCCACCAGGCCTGCGCTCGGGAAGGTGGAGGCATGCTACGTCGCGAGCCTGTCGGGCAAGCCCGACCTCGCCGGGGAGATGCGCCTCGCGATGACCGTCGGCCAGGACGGCTCGGCCGGCGAGGTGGTGGTCCGGTCCGATACGACCGGTGACGCCCGGCTGGCCGGCTGCGCGGGCGACGTCCTCGCGGGCATCGCGTTCCCCGCGGGAGCCGCCGGGGAGGTCGTCGTCACCTTCAGGTTCTCACCGCACGGAGACGGAGGATCGCAATGAGCACTCTCGGTGACCGCATTCGCGAGGCCGCGGCCGCCATCTCGGCGCTCGCACCGGGACCGCCGGGGATCGCGGCCGTGCTGGGATCCGGGCTGGGCGCGGCGGAGATCGGCCTCGCGGACACCGTGGTGATCCCGTACGCCGGGATCCCGCACATGCCGTGCCCCTCCGTTCCCGGCCACGCCGGCCACCTCCTCTTGGGCGTCTCCGGGCGCACGCGCATGGCCGTGCTCTCCGGGAGGGTGCACCTGTACGAGGGCTGGTCCGTGCACGACGTGACGTTCGGCGTGAGGGTGATGGCCGCCCTTGGGTGCGAGGCGCTCGTGGTGACGAACGCGGCCGGATCCACGAGGCCCGATCTGGAGCCCGGGACTCTGGTCCTGATCTCCGACCACCTGAACCTGACCGGCGAGGATCCGACGCGCGGACCCGAAGCCGCGGGGCTGGGCACCCTCTTCCAGGACATGACCGGAGCATACGATCCGGCGCTCGGGCAGACGATGAGCCGGGCGGCGTCCCTCGAGGGGATCGCGCTCCGGACCGGCGTGTACTCTGCCGGCAGGGGGCCGTGCTACGAGACCCCGGCCGAGGTCAGGATGCTTGCCGGCATGGGAGCGGACCTGGTCGGCATGTCCACGGTGCCCGAGGTCATGGCGGCCAGGCATTCGGGCATGCGGGTCGTGGGGGTCTCGTGCGTCACGAACTTCGCCGCGGGAGTCGGGGGCTCGCACCCGGATCACGCAGAGGTCAAGAAGGTCGCAGGAGCCTCGTCTGCGCGGCTCGCCGCGCTGATCGGGAGGTTCGTAGCCGAATACGGGGAGGTGAAGCCATGAAACGGGAAGGACAGGCACTCATCGCGGCTGCTCGGGAGGCTCGAGGAAACGCCTATGCACCGTACTCGAGGTACGAGGTGGGAGCCGCGGTCTCCACGCCAAGTCCCTGCCCGGAGACGTTCGCGGGCGCCAACGTCGAGAACGCGTCCTACGGAGCCACGATATGCGCGGAGCGAGCGGCGGTAGTCCAGGCCATCTCGGCAGGGTACCGGGCCCTGTCCGCGATCGCCGTGGTGACGCCGGGCAAGGTTCCGGCGCCGCCCTGCGGAATGTGCCTGCAGGTGCTGTCCGAGTTCTGCGACGACATGGTCGTCTACCTTGCGGCTGCCGATGGCCGCAAGGTCGTGGAGACCAGGCTCTCCGCCCTTCTGCCGGACAGGTTCGGAGTGTCGTCCGTTAGATGCAGCCGGTAGTGTCGTAGCCGGAGCAGTCTCCGTTGCACAGGAGATCGCCGCCTGTGAACCCCTGCGTGACGCAGGTCTCGAAGCCCACGTCCGAGCCGTCGCACACCTCGGCCCCCTCGATCGCGTCGTTTCCGCAGCCGTCCACGCAGCCGGTCAGGTCGAACGTGCACTCGCCCACGCCGCCGGCGGCGACGCAGCCCAGCGTGCCGCTCCCGAATCCCTGGTCTGTGCAGGTCTCGGTCAGGGCCACGCCCGGCTCGCAGTCCTCGGTCCCCTCCACGAGGTCGTTCCCGCACTCGTAGTCGTAGCATCCGCTCGTGTCGTAGTGGCAGGGATCCAGATCCTCGGGCGGGAGGCAGGCGAGGTCCCCTGCGTCGAACCCCACGGAGTCGCAGGTCTCGCCGCCGAGCTCGGTGCCGTCGCACTGCTCGAGCCCCTCGACTATCCCGTTGCCGCACACCCAGGTGATGCAGCCGGACTCGTCGAACTGGCATGGCTCGGCAGCGGCCGTGTCGAAGCAGGCGAGCGTGCCCTCGTTGTGGCCGAGGCTTATGCAGCTCAGGGTGAGAGGGATGTCCGGCTCGCAGTCCTCGGAACCCACGATGACCCCGTCATCGCAGGTCGGGTCGTAGCAGGCGTCGGTCACGAAGGCCGTGCAGTCCCAGTTGCACGTCACCGAGCCAAGCTCGAAGCGCACGACCTGGCAGTTCTTGCCC
>CAZGVR010000061.1:9504-11885 GCA_964528945.1 uncultured Myxococcales bacterium | reverse complement strand
GTCCGCCTTGGGCGTGACCGTGCCGGTCGCTGGCCCTGGCGTCGCGGGCTGGATCGTGGGCTTCACCGTCCCGGTCGCGCCGGGCTTCACCGCAGTGCCGATCCCGGGCTTTCCAGGGGAGACCGGCTCCGCAGGCTCGTAATCGACCGGCTCTGCCGGCTCGTAGTAGGGCTCGTCCGGCACCTGCTCGCCGATCAGGATCGGCTTGGTGGGCTTTGCGGGCTTGGCAGTCCCGGGCGTGACAGGCTCGGCCTCCTGCCAGCCGGGGCCAACGGGCTGGGCAGTATGCACGTCGCCACCCTGGCCAACGGGCTTGGCATTGTGGACCGGCTTGCCCTCGTGGTAGGCCTTGCCACCGCCGCCGCCCTTTCCGGTCGGCTTGCCCTCGTGGTAGGGCTTCCAGTGGCCTGGCGTGTACTCGACGGATCCTGCCACGGTCACGTGCACAGGACCCTCCCAGTAGTAGCCTGGCCGCGGCGGCTCCCAGTGCGACTCGATCCACACGTAGTCCCACCCGGTCCAGTCCCAGTAGCCCGCTATCCAGATGTAGTTCGGGCCGGGAGCCGAGGGCGGGGTCACGATGATCGTGAGAGGGGGCGGGGGCGGCTCGGGCACCACGTAGGCCTGCACGTCCATGTACCCGGTGACGTAGACCGGCTCAGGGTAGACGCAGCAGGCCGATGCCAGGAGGCCGAGGGCGGCCGCCGCGACGCCCAGAACCATCGGCTTTTGCAGCCTTCTTCTCTCCATCATGTTCTCCTCCGGGCGCCGCGACCCCGGCCTGGGATGGCGAGCGCCGCTACTGTTCCAACGCATGTAGGACTCATCGAGTTCTACCGCACAAGCCGTCATTTGCAAACATCCACGAGCTTCGACCTGCGGTGCAGCGTGGAAATTCGCCCGGTGGATGATCCGGTTGACAGGCAGACAACGATCAATTAGTTGATCGACGTCCCAAATAAAACAACGATATCACGGGAAAGCAACATGGACGTCTTCAGCGAGTACCTGTCCATCCTCGTCGGCATCGGCGTGTCCATCGGGCTCGTGTCGGGCCTCTGGGCCGCGAGCCACTTCCTTGGCCCCAAGAACATGACGCGCGAGAAGCTGATCCCGTACGAGTGCGGCAACGACACCGAGGGGACCAGGGACGTGAGGTTCCCGATCCGCTTCTACGTCGTGGCCATCCTGTTCCTGCTGTTCGACGTCGCGGTCGCGCTGCTCTACCCGTGGGTGGTCCGCTTCGGGCTCATGGGCTGGGAAGGGCTGCTCGTCGCCCTGCCCATCCTCGGCGTGATCGGGCTCGGACTGTTCTACGTGATCCGCAAGGGAGCCTTCCAATGGCAGTAGAGAAGACCCAGCCGGCCCAGGGCTCCTTCCTGGTGACGACCGTGGAGGACGCGATCGCCTGGGCCAGGAAGTTCTCGCTCTTCCAGTACCCGTTCGTGACCGCGTGCTGCGCCATGGAGTTCATGTCGACCATGGGCCCCATGTACGACATGGCCCGGTTCGGAGCCGAAGCCCCGCGCTGGAGCCCCCGGCAGGCGGATCTCGTGTGGGTAGTGGGCACGGTGACGAACCGCCAGGCGCCCATCCTCCGGAGGATCTACAACCAGCTCGGGGACCCCAAGTGGGCCATCGCGTTCGGCACCTGCGCGTCGACCGGCGGCTTCTACGACAACTACGCCACCCTGCAGGGCATCGACAAGATAATCCCGGTCGACGTCTACATCCCCGGGTGCCCGCCGCGGCCCGAGCAGGTGCTTGACGGGCTCATGATGCTGCAGGATCGGATCCAGCGCGAGAAGTCGTCCCGCATGCGGGCGCTGAAGGAGAGGCCATGAGCGCCAGGGTGGTGAAGGCCCTGACCGCGGCCTTCAAGGACGATGTCGTGACCACGCACGCCGAGAAGGGCGACCATACCGTCGTCGTGAAGCCCGGCCGTCTCGTCGAGATCGCCCGGTTCCTGAGGGACGACAAGGACGCGCTCCTCGACCACTTCATCGACCTGACCGTGGTCGACTGGCCGGAGCATGAGGACCGCTTCGAGATGGTGCTGCACGTGCGGTCCACCAGGCTGGGCCACCGCCTGCGGCTCAAGTCCGCGGTCCCGGCCGGTGCGCCGTCGCTGCCCTCGGTCTCGTCCGTGTGGCAGGGCGCCAACTGGTTCGAGCGGGAGGCATTCGACATGTACGGTTTGAGGTTCGAGG
Organism: uncultured Myxococcales bacterium; assembly: GCA_964528945.1. Taxonomy (GTDB): domain Bacteria; phylum Myxococcota_A; class Polyangia; order DRWM01; family DRWM01; genus CAZGVR01. The sequence continues at coordinate 9,675 of CAZGVR010000061.1, read as the reverse complement.
GTCACCCGGACCTGCGCCGAATCCTCCCGTGGGAGGGCTTCGAGGGCCACCCAATCGGCACGCTGATCTGCATCGGTGACCGCAACGCGGTGATGGAGCAGAGCCGCCAGCTCACCATCAACCCCTTCCAGGGCCTCTCCGAGGCGGAGCGCAACCTCCTCGACCCGCGCA
>CAZGVR010000061.1:1460-9494 GCA_964528945.1 uncultured Myxococcales bacterium | reverse complement strand
ACGAGGAGAAGGAGCTCGTCCTGTCGGCCGACCCGATGAAGCTCAACCTCGGCCCGAGCCACCCCGCGATGCACGGCACCGTGAGGATCGTCGTGCACCTGGACGGCGAGATCGTCAAGCGCTCGGACGTCCAGGTCGGCTTCCTGCACCGAGGCTTCGAGAAGGAGTGCGAGGCGGGCACGTGGAACCAGGTGTTCCCCTACACGGATCGCCTCAACTACGCCTCCCCCATGCTCAACGAGATCGGGTATGCGCTCGCCGTCGAGAAGCTCATCGGCGTGGACGTCACGCCGCGGTGCAAGGTGCTCCGCGTGATCCTGGGCGAGCTCGCGCGCATCGCGGACCACCTCGTGTGCCTGGCGGCCATGGCCATGGAGCTGGGCGCGTTCACGCCCTTCCTCTACCTGGTCAAAACGCGCGACTGGCTCTACCTCCTGTTCGAGAAGGTGACGGGGCAGAGGGTGATGCACTGCTTCATGCGCATAGGCGGCATGAAGTACGACGTGCCCGACGGCTTCCGCGAGGAGACGCTTTCGCTGCTGCCCAAGATCGAGCAGACGGTGAAGGACGTCGAGGACCTGCTCGTGAAGAACAGGATCTTCATCGACAGGACCGTGAACGTGGGCAGGATGACGGCGGAGGAGGCCCTCAGCCTGGGCTGGACCGGCCCGTGCCTCCGCTCGACCGGCGTCGACTACGACGTCAGGAAGGCGGATCCGTACCTTTGCTACAAGGACCTGCAGTTCGACGTGCCCGTGGGCACCAACGGCGACAACTACGACCGCTTCCAGGTGAGGGCCGCGGAGATGCGCCAGTCCATGAGGATCGTCCGCCAGGCCTTCGACATGCTCCCGTCCGGCCCTGTGAACCTGGACCTGCCCGACATCTCCCTTCCGCCGAAGGACCAGGTGTACGGCTCGATCGAGGGCACTATCCGGCACTTCATGATCGTCATGCGGGGTGGCAACGTCCCGAAGGGCGAGATCTACTCCGCGACAGAGGCCGCGAACGGCGAGCTGGGGTTCTACCTGGTGAGCGACGGCGGCGGCAGGCCGCACAAGTGCCGGGTGAGGCCTCCCTGCTTCGCCAACACGGCCGGGCTGTCCAGGATGATCGACGGCGGCTTCATTGGCGACATCGTGCCGACGTTCGGGTCCATCAACATGATCGGCGGCGAGTGCGACCGGTGATCACATGGCGAAGATCAAGATAAACGGTAAGGACCTCGAGACCGGGACGGCGAGGACCATCCTCGACGTGACGCGGGCCAGCGGCATAGTGGTGCCCACGTTCTGCTACAACCCGGAGCTCTCCATCGCGGCGAACTGCCGGATGTGCCTCGTGGAGGTGAAGGGGGCGCCCAAGCTCCTGCCGGCCTGCCAGACGGACGTCAAGGACGGCATGGAGGTCCTCACGGACTCCCCGAAGGTCAAGGCCTGGCAGCAGCAGAACCTCGAGTTCATCCTGCTCAACCACCCGCTCGACTGCCCGATCTGCGACCAGGGCGGCGAGTGCGACCTGCAGGAGCACTACTGGAAGTACGATCGCAAGCCCACGAGGCTGTGGAGCTTCCGGGACAAGGACGGGAAGGCCAAGCGCAAGGTGCTGGGCCCCCACATCGTCCACGACGCGGAGCGCTGCATCCTGTGCACGCAGTGCATCCGCTTCTGCCACGAGTTCTGGGGCGTGCACGTCCTGGACAGCCACGCGCGCGGCGATCACCGCGAGATCATCGTGGCAGAGGGAGACTCGCTCGACTTCCCGTACTCGCTGATGGTCGCGGAGGTCTGCCCGGTCGGGGCCATGACGAGCCGCGACTTCCGGTTCAGGAAGCGCGTCTGGCTGCTGGAGTCCGGGGAGACGATCTGCCCGGGCTGCGCCACGGGGTGCGCGGCGAGCGCGGACCACGAGGACGGGATCGTGTACAGGCTGAGGCCGCGCCGCGACGACTCGGTCAACAGGTGCTGGCTCTGCGACGACGGGGTCCTCTCCGGGCCCGCGCACAACGATCGCGTCGCGCGCCCGGCAGTGGGCCGCGGCGAGGACAGGCGCGAGACGAGCCTCGAGGAGGCCGTCTCGGTCGCGTCGAAGATCCTGTCGGCGGCAGGCGGCTCGGCCGGGGCCGTGCTCTCCGCGCTCCACACGACCGAGGACAACGTGGCCATGGCGGCCTTCGCCAGGGACGCGCTGCACGGCACGGGGATCTTCCTGGCAGCGCGGCCGGACGGCGAGGGCGACCGGCTGCTCAGGTCAGCGGACAAGAACCCCAACCGGCGCGGCGCGCTCGGCGCCGCGGGCGGGAAGGCGGAGCCCGCCGAGGCAATCGCGTCCGGGGGCGCTCCCAACGCGGTGCTCGCGCTCGGCGGCCTCGGGCCGGGCGACCTGCCGGGCTCGGTGAAGGTGGTCGCGATCACGGCCGGGAAGGGGCCGCTCGAGGCGCGCGCGGACGTGGTGATCCCGGCGCCGTCCTTCGCGCAGGCGGCCGGGTGCTACGTGAACGGAAAGGGCATGCGCCGCACGTTCGGCAGCGCCATCCGCCCCAGGGTCCACGGCGAGCCCGCGCCCATCCCGGTCGCGGCCGTGCTCGACAGGCTGGCCGCGGGCATGGGCCTCGCGTGGCGCGCCGGCGATCCGGGCAAGGAGGTCGATCGCATCGCGGCCGAGGCCGCGCAGGCCGCCGCGGGCCCCGGGAAGGAGGGCTGAGACATGGCTGCCGTCACGGCATGGTTCTCGGCGCACGGTTGGGTCCTCGTGGCCGCGATCGTGAAGTCGTGCGTGGTCATCTTCGGCGTGTTCGGCCTGGGCGGCCTGCTCACGTGGGCCGACCGCAGGCAGAGCGCCATGCTGCAGCACAGGCTCGGGCCCAGCCGCGCCAACATCGGGTCCTTCAAGCTCTGGGGGCTGACGCACCTGGCGGCAGACGGCATCAAGATGATGATGAAGGAGGACTTCATCCCCGCGCGCGGCGACCGGCTCGTGCACGGCCTCGCGCCGCTCTTGAGCGCCTTCCCCGTGTGCGTCGTGTTCTGCATGATCCCCTTCGCCGACGACCTCCACCCGGGCCACATCGCAGAGGTGCTCCCGGCCAGCCCCGAGGGCATGGTCATCCCCATGCAGGTGGCACGTCTGAACGTGGGCATCCTGTTCATGCTGGCGATCGCATCCACCGGGATCCTGGGCATGATCCTCGGCGGCTGGTCCTCGGACAACCGCTTCGGGATCATCGGCGCGCAGCGGGCCATGAACCAGCTCGTGAGCTACGAGATGGCCCTCGGCCTCAGCCTGATCGGCCCGCTCCTCGTGTACGGCACCATGGAGATGCACGCGATGGTGAAGTGGCAGGAGGCCCACCTCTGGGGCCTCGTCGTCCAGCCGCTCGCCTTCGTGCTCTTCATGGTCGCGGGTATCGCCGAGACCAAGCGCGTGCCCTTCGACATGCCCGAGGGCGAGAGCGAGCTGGCCGCTGGCTTCCACATCGCGTACGGGTCCATGAAGTTCGCGATGTTCTTCCTCGGCGAGTACGTCGAGGTGGCCATCCTGTCAGGGATCCTCGTGACGCTCTTCCTGGGCGGGTGGTCGCTGCCAGGGCTCACGCCGGCCGGGCTCGCGATCGACTGCAACGTGCTCGGGATCCACTGGGCCTACGGCCTGCCGCACTGGCTCGTGCTGTGCCTGCAGGCCGGGGTGTTCGCGGCCAAGGTGATCGCCGTGTGCTGGTTCCAGCTCACGATCCGCTGGACCCTGCCCAAGTTCCGCTACGACCAGATCATGGACCTGTGCTGGCGCTACCTGACCCCGCTCGCGCTCCTCAACATCGTGGCCACGGCCGTGGTCATCCAGATCGTGAAGTGAGGCTGTCATGGGCGTACCGGTGACCAGACCCGCGGACGACCTCTGGGAGAAGTCCTACGTGATGGAGGTCGGGCGCGGGCTCGGCGTGACCATGAGGTACTTCTTCCGGAACGTGGTGCACAGGAAGGACACGGCCACCATAAGGCACCCCGAGGTGCGCTACGAGGTCCCCCCGAGGACGCGCGGCCTGCACAGGCTGCTGCACCGGCCGGACGGATCGCCGCGCTGCGTTGCCTGCTTCTGCTGCTCCACGGCGTGCCCGGCCGAGTGCATACACATCGAGGCGGGCGAGTACCCGGACGGGGACGAGCGCGCCGGCGCGGAGAAGCACCCGGTGAGGTTCGTGATCGACGAGATGCGGTGCATCTTTTGCGGGCTGTGCGAGGAGGCCTGCCCGTGCGATGCCATCCGAATGGACACGGGCCTCTACGTGCCGCCGGCCCTCGCGAGGAGCGAGATCGTCTACCCGCGCGACCTGCTCCTCGAGCAGAAGGGCCGCGACGGGTCCCAGCTCACGTCCAACCCGAACACCTGAACGAACGAGCGCTCCTGCGGATCACGTCGTGGACAGGGACCTGGCGTTTGGGATCTCCCCGCTCTTCACAGCCCTCACCTGCCTGGAAGAGAGCGTGAAGACGTCTATGGTCACGCCGTCCAGACCGATGAACTCCACCTCGAATCCCTTCCGCCCGGGGTAGACGTGCACCACGATTCCGACGTCCCCCTTCTTCAAGGAATGCTCCTGGACGTCTTCCCTGAGAACGATCCTGTCATGCTCGCGAATCATCTTGCCTCCCCGACCGGATAGGCCGTCACGAGGCGGGGGAAGTCCTCCCCTCGCCTCACTATCCATACCGTCCTCACCCATGGACGGCGCCCGTCCGGCGTGCCGAGCGCACCCTCCAGAATGTAGCGCGTGCCGAATGCCGTATCAACCTCGTCGGCGATCCTGCATTTCTTGCCGTGCTCGAGGAGCGCGCGGGCCAGGCTTCTCCATGTGGTTCGGGAGAACCCGAACAGCGCGAAGAAACCCTCTTTCCCCTCCTCCCTCGCCGGATCGAGAAGGTAATCGTGGACCTTGGCGCGTGTGATCCTCGCCTTCGCCGCCCGTGGAAGTCTCTTCCTGCCGGAAACCATGAGGTGGTTTCATCGCGGGGAAAGGGCCTTCTGTTTCCGAAGGGTGCGGGTGTGGTGGTCAATGGGCGACCGAGGCCACGGCCGGTGAAGCGGTGAGCCAAGCATGCGCGAGCGCCGCAATGCGGTTGCCCTCCATCCCATCGAGCGCGGCCTCGAGATCGCCGGGCACGAGCAGCGGCTCGCCCGAAAGGAGCGCGTCAGCGAGCAGCGGACCGGCGGTGCCGGGCAGCGCGAGCGCCTCGGCCCGCGACTCCAGGAGCCGCTCGCGGGCCTCGGCAAGCTCGGGCGCGGACGGCGGGTCCTCCTGCAGCGACTGGATCGCAGCGATCACGGCCTTCTCGATGGCCGCGAGGTTGGGCGACGGGGCCTTCGCGCGCACGGCCAGCACTCCCCATCCGGCCGTGGCCCAGGACGACGAGCCTATCCAGATCGCGAGCCCCTTCTTCTCCATGACCGCCTCGCGCAGCCTCTCGTCCAGCACCTCCGACAGCAGCATTGAGGCGAGGAGGTCCGGATCGCCGTCCCCGGGCGCGGCCCACGCCATGGCCACGGAAGCGGTGGTGCCGGATCCCCGATCCTGGCGCGCGAAGCCCTTGGGCGGCGGCACCACCGGGGACGGGGACTCGAGCATGGAAACCGGCCCGCCCGGGTCGATCGAGGCGGCCCAGGGGTGCAGGGACAGGGCCGCGGCCCTGCACGCCTCGCGCCCGTCCACATCCCCGGCGATCGCGAACGCCACGCCGCTGGCGGACGCTGCCGCGTGGAAGTCGGCCAGCCACGGGCCCGAGAGCGTGCCGAGAGAGCCCGCGGTCCCCTCGGGGTGCGGCTCGCCCTGCATTCCCAGGAGGGTCGCGACAGCCATCCAGAGGCCGAGGGTGCCGGGATCCAGGTCGGCCGAGGCGAGCGCGAGGCACCGCTGCCTCTCGGCCTCGAACGCGGCCGGGTCGTCGAGCGCGGGATGGAGGAGCGCGGAGAGGGCCGCGTCGAGAGCCTCGCGCCAGCGGGAGGCGGGCACCTCGACGATCACGCCCGTGCGATCCGCCTCGTGCACGACCGAGGACTCGACCAGGTCCGGATCCAGCCCCGGGACCTCGCGGAGCGAATCGTCGAGCTTCCTGCCCAGGAGCAGCGAGAGCAGGCGCGACGTGCCCTCGCGGCCCTCGGGCTCGGCGAGCGTCCCGGCCGCCACGTAGGCTGCGACAGCGACCCGGCCCTTCCCGGCGGTCTCGAAGGCCGCGACGCGAGCGCCGGCAGGTCCCATGGCCTGCGCATAGGGGCCGGAAGCGCCGCACTCGAGCGCGGCCCTGGTCACCTCTTCCAGGGAATCGCCGCCGCTCCCGCCGTCCGCCTGGGGGGGCAGCGCCACGGCAAAGGCTGGCGCGAGGCCCGCGGACAGGCCGGCCAGCAGGTCGTGAGCCCCTGCAGGCCCTGACCCGTACAGGGAGGCGAGGTGCTCCTCGGGATCCGGCCCTGCCGGGGCGAGGATCGCGTGCCCTGCCAGCAGTGCGGCGGCCGCGAACGGATCCTGCAGCCCGAGCATCCAGGACGTCGTCACGGCGTGCGACGCGTCCTTGAGCGCCGGCAGCCCGGGCGGAAGCGTAGCGGCGATCGCGAGGCCCGAGGCGGCCGCGGCCGCGACCCTCGCCTCGCTGCCGGGCCTCACGAGCGCGATCACGGTGACCATCGTGCCGCCCGGATCGAGGTCGACCACGACCCGGGGCCTGGCAACCAGGTCGGGGCACGAGGACACGTGATCCGTGAGGGTCCCGGGGCCGTCCGACGCGAGCCACTCGGCGGCTATTCGGGCGGCCGCGCCCGAGTCGCCGGCCATGGAGGGCAGGAGCACGCCAGCGGCAACGACCGGGGCGACCGCGGCACCTTCGCCCTGGCCGCCTGCGGGCGTGGGCTCGGGCGGGCCGAGCACCCTGACCGCGATCGCGGTGCCGGCAGGCGCGGCCGCCTGCGAGGGCACGGCTTCGGCCGCTGCAGGCGTGCCCGCAGAGTCGCGCGGCGAGGGGAGCGTGGACAGGGCAGCCTCGCCGCCCTTTGGCAGGCCCGCGCCGAGCACGATGCCGCCCGACACGTAGGTGCGCGACACGAAGGCCTCGACATCCGGCCGGCCCGTCGCCGCGAGCAGGCCCAGATCCGGGTACAGGGCCGCGGATGGCCCGCTTCCGAGGAGGAGCGACCGGACCGCGTCCGACGCGCGCTCCTCGCGGGACCCCCACCAGGAGTCGGCCTCCCTGGCAGCGGCGGTGCGCGCCCTGTCCACGGCTCCGGCCTGCATGGCGGGCGGGGACACGAAGGGGTGAAGCGTCCGGAGCGCGGCCTCGAGCCGCTTTGCAGGAGCCCGGACCGTGATCACCGTGTACCGCCTGGAAGTGCGCGCCTCGAACGAGCCGCCGGCTGCGCGCACCTCCGCGAGCGCTGCCGAGGCTCCAGGATCCGTGGCCGGATCCACGAGCGCCAGGCGCGCCAGGTGCGAGGCCCCGGCCTCGCCGTCCATCTCCTCGTCGGAGCCGGCCCTGATCCACAGGGACAGGGTCACGGGCACGCCGCCCGGCATGGTCTTCACCACGGCCGGGAGCCGGCCGTGCAGGTCGAGCCGCTGGTAGTCCACGACGAAGGGCGGAGGCGCGGGAGGCCCGTCCGCCGACTCCCCGGGCGACGCGCCGAACTCGAGCAGGATCCTCCGCTCGATCACGCTGCGCGGGCAGGGGCCGCAGGAGGCCGCGAGCCACATGGCGATCGCCACGGCCGAGGCCGTCCTTGCACGGGGTCCCATGGGCACATGATAGCGGAAGGCCGGGCCGCTTTCAGCATGCTTTCAGCATGTTGACACCCCCCCGGGTTATGCGAAAATGGGTGTCCCGACTGGAAACGGTGCGCATGGGGAAAGACGAAAGCCAAGACCGCCCGGACGTCGGGATCGTGTGTCCGGCGTGCGACTTCCTCGTCCCGCTCGGGGCGGCCGCGTGCCCGTCGTGCGGCGCGGCCCTGCCGGCCGCCGTCAAAGGCACGCTCAAGTTTTGGGAGACCGCGGGC
>CAZGVR010000061.1:0-1450 GCA_964528945.1 uncultured Myxococcales bacterium | reverse complement strand
TGTTGCAAAGATAGATCCTTCGGGATATAAAGGCATTTCCGTCCCGGTATCCGGGGCCGCATCCCCGGCCGCCGGCGCTTCTGGCGCAGCAAAGGAGCCACCAATGGATCAAGCACAGCACTACGTATGCACGTCCTGCTACACGCCTGTGCCTCTGGGACACAAGTTCTGCGGCAAGTGCGGGACGCCGACCCCGTTCGCCGAGGCGGGCGCGCAGGTCAAGTACTATGGTGCCATGCAGGTGCCCGGCAAGGCGCGCCTCATCCTCATCAAGGGCGCGGACGAGATGGACGGCATATCGTACCACCTGAACGCCGACCAGCACGTCGTCGGGCGCAGCGACGGCGTCATCCTGTTCACGACCGATCCCTGGGTCGCTCCCAAGCACGCCAACTTCTACTACCGCGACTCCGCGCTCTACGTCATGGACGAGGGCTCGCAGAACGGCGTCTTCATCCGCGTGCGCGAGCCCGTGGCCCTGAGCTACGGGGACAGCTTCGCGGTCGGCGAGCAGGTGTTCCGGTTCGACGCTGCCATCGACGCGACCGACCAGCCCGACGGGGAGGGCACGTTCTACTTCCACGCGCCGTGGGAGAAGAAGAGCTTCCGCGTCGTCCAGCTCATCGAGGGGAACGCCGAGGGGATGCAGGTCCACGACAAGGGCGGGGAGATCACCATAGGCCGCGACGACTGCGACATGAACTTCTACGACGACGAGTTCATCAGCCTGAAGCACCTCAAGATCGCCACGGTCGGTCCCAAGTTCGAGATGGAGGATCTCGGCAGCAAGAACGGCACCTTCATCAGGATCAAGGGCGAGCAGAAGCTGGAGCACGGCGACTACGTGATGATCGGCAAGGAACTGCTCCGGGTCGAGATCGTATAACCAAGGAGGCCTCCGTGATCACTTGCCCCACTTGCGGTAAGCAAAACCAGGATCACTACAAGTTCTGTCTCGGCTGCGGAAGCGAGCTCCCCCGCGACCAGGTCAAGGCGCCGGCACACCGCTCGACGCCGACGCCGCCCTCGGGCATGCCGGCCGCCAGCCCGCACGCGGCCGCCCCGGCCCCTGCCCCTGCCGCGGCACCCAAGGCCGCACCGCAGCCCATGACGCCCGCGAGGCCGCCTGCCCAGGCCGCCCCTGCGCCGCAGCCCGCAAAGGCGGCTCCGGCGCCGCAGGCGGCCCCGCAGCCCGCACCGGCGCCGCAGGCCGCCCCTGCCCCGGCGGCCGCTCCGGCCTGCAAGACGTGCGGCGCGGACATCCCGCCCGGGTTCAAGTTCTGCGGCAGGTGCGGCACGCCCGTCGCGGTTTCGGTGGCCCCGGCCGCCCCGGCCGCGGCCCCCGCTCCCGCACCTGCGCCCGCGGCCGCCGCGCCGCTCGGAAGGATCGTCATGCTCCAGCCGGACGGGAGCGAGGGGGCCTCCATCCAGGTGAACAGCGACGGCGCGA
>CAZGVR010000060.1:0-11936 GCA_964528945.1 uncultured Myxococcales bacterium | reverse complement strand
CAGGCTCTTCACGACCGTGCCCACCTGGGTCGTGGCCCCGTGGTAGTCGCCCATGGTCACGTCGTGAGCCCTGTAGGCGACGGCAGGGACGTCGCCGGAGAGCAGGAGCATGGAGGCGTACCTTCCCGCGAACCCGGCGTCGTCCACGACGATCGGATCGTTCCAGTCGCCGCCGTCGTGCGTGATGTACTTGAGGGCCCCGTTCGTGGCGTCGTGGTACGCGATGCGCGGCACCATGGAGGCGTCGAGCGCGAGGCTAGTGTAGAGCCCCACGTCGTCGCCGGGGACGCTTATGCCGCCCCGCCATCCGTCCGGCGGGGCATAGGGCGCCTCGCCCCACGGGACGCCGTCGATCAGCAGCCAGTCTGGCGTCCCGGCCGTCGAGTCCCAGGTGCCGGCCGCCAGATCGCCGTAAAGGTGCGTCTCGTCCGTGCCGGCCGCGTAGCCGCTCACCCAGATGGTCCCGTCGCTCGCGACTCCCATGCTGGAGTGGGTCCCGATCTTGCCGGGCTGGAGCGGATCACGGGCCGCGCAGCAGCCCCAGTCCAGGACGCAGCCGTCCTCCTCGGTCTCGCCCTGGATGAGGACGATGTCCATGACGTTGTCGCACGTGAAGCCGGGATCGCAGCCGTCGTCCTCCTCGCCGGTCTCGTCCGGGAGGGCCATGCACTGGTTGGTGACGAGGCAGCACTCCATGTAGTCCGGGCCCGAGGCGCAATCGTCGTCCGTCAGGCAGCACTCCAGGCCGGGATCCGGACAGGGGCTCCTGTCGCGCTCACCGCAGCCGCACCCTTGGAGCAGCAGGGCCAGGAGGCTCATCTCAAGGGAAACCTGTATTGACAGCTTCATGGATTGGGATCCTCCCGCCACCCCCTGCCCGACCTTCTGCCCATGCCGATGCGCAGCCCGGCGAGCAGACCGAGGACCACGAGAATGCCCAGCACGGCCGGGGCACCTTCGCGGCCCGAGAGCATGCAAGATCCGCAGGAGCTCGTGTCGCCTGTCCCCGGCGGCCGTCCCCTGATCGAGTAGGTTTCGGTCGTCATGTTCCCGGCCTCGTCCACTGCCTCGATCACCACCCGGGACCCGGGCTCCAGCCCTGCGACGTCCAGCGCGAGCGGTGGAACGAGCCTGTGGGTCGTGGACTCGCCCTCGAGGTGCCAGGACACGGTGAGTGCCTCGTCCGGCGACACGAGGTCGCGCGCGCGCACCTCGAGCGTGTCCCGCACGCGGGTCACCTCGACGGCCGGGCCCAGCCCGTCCACGATCAGCGTTGTCGCCGCGGGCGTTGGATCCTCGGTCTCTGGAAGGCCGGCCACGCGGGCCTGCACCTCGAGCATGTGCTTGCCCTGGAACACGAAGGAGCGTCGCGTGACCAGCGCGGTCTCGTTGCGGGACCACCTCGACCACCACGACCCATCGACGCGGTACCGGTACTCGTACGGACGCCCGGCGGCGGCCGGATCCTCGCGACCGCCGGTCGCGCCGAAGCCGACCTCGAACTCGGGCTTCTCGCACTTCGAGTACTGCTCGGCCGTGCCCATGTCGGGCCTGACCGGCGGGATGCGAGCGGCAACCACCTCGAGCGTGGTCTCGGCTGTGCTGGACGCCGTTGCCAGCGGAGCCGGCGCAGGCGGGGCCAGCTCGAGCTGGGCGTAGAGCGTGAGGAAGTCCTCGCCCGCCTCGCTGACGTGGGTGATGCCACCGTCCGGGATCCTTAGAACGAAGCCGGACAGCTCAGGGATCTCTATGGGCTCGAGCGGCGGGAGGAAGCCCATGGCCATCTCGATGACGCCTCCGAAGAGGGTCTCGAGCGTCTCGCGATCGTCGTCGAGGAGGTCGGTGTTCGTCACGCGGACGTCCACGACCTTCGGATCGCGGATGACGGGATAGAGCATGTTGTCGTGGACCTCGAGATCCACGCCCAACGTGAGGTCGATGCTCACGGTCTCGAAGCGGGAGTAGGTTTCCTCGACCCACGCGTACAGGTCCAGGGTCACGTTGTTGAGAGAGATAGTGAGGGCGGTGTCGTCACCCAGGACCACGTCCGGGGAGTCGAGCCTGTCGAGCTCTACCGAGGGGTTTCCATAGTAGGCGATCCTCGGCTTGAGCACCATGGCCACCGGCTGGGTGCCCCAGACGACGTTGTCCCACCGCCAGGATTCGCGGTAGGCCTCTTCGCATGCGGCCCCGGAGTCAACGAAGCCGAAGAGGGCGTTCCTCAGGAACGTCTCGCTGACGCCCACGACTGCCATCACGCTCTCGGTCATCATCTCGCATGACCCGCCGGCGTCCGTGCAGACCCCTTCCGCGTCGCATGCGAAGGGGGCGGTGCACTCGGTGCCGGTCGGGCAGTAGCGGCAGTGGGAGAAGGAGTCCACCTTGAGCGCATCCGCGACGTGGACCGGACCGCGCGGCGGGGCGGCCGAGGCCTGCAGCGCGCCGGACGTGTCCGTGCAGTAGGCGATGCGCACGCACTCGCCAGAGGCGTCGTCGATGCAAACCGCGGTCGGGTTGTACTCCGTGTCGTCGGGACCGTCGGGCAGGCACTTCTCGGATGGAGTGGAACCGGCCGGGCAGCCGAGGCCGCAGCGGCGGCACGTGAACAGGCCCACGTCCTCCTCGGGCACGTAGCCGCAGGTGTATCCCGGGGCGCAGTCCGTGCTCGTGTCGCACGGCACGGGCATGACGTGGACGCATGCGTCGTGTTCCACGGCCGAGAGCCCGCCGAGGACCCCGAGGTCGACACCGTCCATCTCGACGGCGGCGTAGCCGCCAGCGGCGGCCAGGAAGTCGACCTCTCCCTCGGCCGACGGCGAGAAAGAAGAGAGCAGGCTCCCCACGTCCATGCGGCCCTCCATGCCGAGCATCATCGGCACGCAGGTCCCGTCCGGGTACATGCAGAAATCATCCGGCGTGCCGCCATCGCACGTGGAGCCCGCCGGGCAGCCGGTGTCGCCGCAGGTGCGGCACGTGAACTCGGAAAGCGTGGAGCCCAGCGTGTCCATGAGCGAGCTCGTCAGCGTGTCGATGAAGAATCCCTTGATGAAGTCCAGGCTCGCCAGGGAGCAGATGACGCTTCCGCACGCGCTGTTCGAGGAGATGCCGATGTCACCGGTCTCGATGGTGTCGGTGAGGCCCGCATCCGTGATGGAGACGCCCGTGAAGCGGGTGACGTCGTCGACGTCGAAGTTCACGTTGAGGGCGAAGGTGTTGTACGGGGCGCCGGAGGCGGCCGTGTCGAAGTCCACGTTGCAGTCGCACGGGGAGAACCCGAAGCAGGGGAGCCAGCAGAGGAGACCCGGCTGGATGTCCACGGACATATGCCCGTCGCGGTTCCCATCGACCCAGAAGTGGACCTGGGCCACGGCGCGAAGGACGTTGGGCGGAGTGGGGATGATGTCCACGCCGATCAACTGGATGTGGGCCATGCAGCCAGAAGGCTGGCAGATCTCCACGTCCCCGACGAGGTCTATGCTCGTGGTCATCGGATCGATCGGGAAATCGAGCCCTTCGGGGACGAACATCGTGACCAGGGAGTCCACGTTGCTCTCGAGGAACGTGATCGCGTTCGGCGTGAGCCTTGCCTGGATCGCGTTCTCGACCATCCGGTCCCGGGGGTAACCGCCAGGGATGGGCTGCATGTCCATGCAGCTGCAGCCCAGTCCGCCGCCGTCGCAGGCGGATGCAGCCATCACCAGGACGATGGGTAGCGACCAGAGAAGCTTTTTCCTAGTCATTGAGGGTGCCTCCTCCCGGGGGAATACGTTTACTCGAACCATCAATAATACATCCGAGGAGAACTTTTTCAAAGCCAAGGCGGGTTCCGTTCTTGGCCGGCCGGGGAAGGCCGTCAGGTAATGCCGTACTGCTTCATCTTGTAGAGCAGGGCCCGATGCGAGATCTCCAGCAGCCGTGCGGCGCGCGTCCTGTTGCCCTTCGTCTCCTCGAGCGCGCGGCGGATGAGGACCTCCTCCATGTACTCGGTCGTCTTCTTGATCGAGACCTCGCCCGTCGCCAGGTACTGCTTCACGGGATCCGCTGCCTGGCGCAGCCCGGGCGGGAGATCCGACGCCTTGAGCAGCGGCCCCTCGGCCATGAGGCAGGCGTGCTCCAGCGCGTTCTCGAGCTCCCTGATGTTGCCAGGCCACGCCTGGTTCATGAGGACGCGGATCGCATCCGGCTCGATGCCCTTCATCGACAGCTTGAACCGCTCGTTGTTGCGTGCCAGGAAGTGCTCCAAGAGGAGCGGGATGTCCTCGCGCCTGGCGCGGAGCGGCGGGAGGGCGATGGCGACGACGTTCAGCCTGTAGAAGAGCTCCTCGCGGAAGCGGCCCTCGCGGATCTCGGTCGGCAGGTCCCGCGTGGTCGCGGCAACGATCCTCACGTCGACCGGGATGTCCTTGGTGTCGCCCAGACGCCTGATGCGCTCGTCCTCGAGCGCCCGCAGCAGCTTGACCTGGAGGAGCAGGGGCAGCTCCCCTATCTCGTCAAGGAAGAGGGTCCCGCCGTCCGAGACCTCGAACAGGCCCTTCTTGTCGGTCACGGCATCGGTGAAGGCTCCCTTGCGATGGCCGAAGAGCTCGCTCTCGAGGAGGTGGTCCGGGATCGCTCCGCAGTTCACGGGCACGAACGGACCGGCCGACCTGTCGGAGCGCCTGTGCAGCGCGCGCGCCACGAGTTCCTTGCCAGTGCCGCTCTCGCCCGTGATGAGCACGGTAGTCTTGTAGCCCGCGATGCGCTCGATCTGGTGGAAGACGACCTTCATCGCCGAGTTCTCGCTGTAGATCCCCTCGAAGGCCTTCTCCTGCGTGAGACGCTCGCGGAGCCGGCGGTTCTCCCTGCGCAGTTCCTCGCGCTCCTCGGCCTTGCGGAGCGTCAGGATCACCTCGTCGGTCTTGAAGGGCTTCATGATGTAGTCGTAGGCGCCGGCCTGCATCGCCTCGATGGCCGTGTCGATCGTCCCGTAGGCGCTCATGACGAGCAGGGTCGTCGGGACCTGCCGCCTTGTGACCTCTCGCACGAGATCGATGCCGTTCATTCCGCCCAGGCGGACGTCGGTGAGGATGAAGTCCGGGACCTGCGATTCGAGGATGGCGAGCGCCCTCTCCGCGCTCTCGGCCTGCCATACGTCGTAGCCCTGCTGCCGCAGCATGGCCCGCAGCATGACGCGCATGTTCTCTTCGTCGTCAACCACGAGGATCGTCGGCATCGATGAGAGGTTAGTCGCCGCCGGGCCGGCTTGCAAGCGGGGCGGCACGGCGATAGCCTGCGTCGAAGGTCTCCGGTCAGGAGGCCGGGAGCCGGCTCCGCACATGGACGCGACAGGGGAAATCGCTGCACTGCTCTCCGATGCCTCGGTCGGCCCGGCGGTCGTCGGGGTGGGACTCGCCGCGACCCGGATCTACGCGACCGTGAGGACGGTGCCCTTCCTGGGTGGTCGCGACGTTCCGGCAACCCTGCACGTGGCCCTGGCGCTGGGTCTAGCCGTCTCGATCGGGCCGCTCGTTGACCTCGGCCCGGTCCCGCCGGCACCGATGCTGGCGGTCCTCGTGGCCAAGGAGGCGCTCGTCGGGTTCACCGTCGGGTACCTCGCCTCGCTCCCCTTCAGGATGCTCGAGCAGGCAGGGGTGCTGGGGGACGTGTCGCGAGCCTCGTCCCTGGCGCAGTCGGCCGGGATCATGTCGGACAGGGCCGGATCGAGCCCATCGGGGAACCTGCTCATGCTGGGGACGATGGTCGTGTTCTTCGAGACTCCGGCCCACGGCGCGTTCTGGTCGGGGCTGGGCGCTACCTTCGACGCCGTCCCCGTGGGTCCGCCAGGGCCGGCACAGGTCCTTCCCATGGCATGGGAGCCGATACTGCAGGCAGCGATCTGGTCCTCGGCCGGGCTGCTCGGAGCGGCCTTCCTCATTGCCCTTCCGGTCATGCTCGCCGTGCTCGTGACAGATCTCGTCGCCGGGGCGGTCAGCCGATTCGTGCCGTCGGCGGGCGGGACCTTCACCTTCATGCCGCTCCGGGCAGCCGTCGGGCTGGCGGCCCTTGCCCTGGCCATGACCATCCTGTCCCCGGTGATCGCGCAGGTGCTCCTGGAGGCCATGTCGGCGCTGGGCGCTATCGGTCAGTAGGTGTAGGTGACCGTCTCCTCGGACTTCGTGCGGTAGGTAGCGTCGATGTAGTCCATCAGGTCGAGCAGGATGGACTCCATCTGCGGCCCGTCCGTGCCGCCCTCGCCGCCATCCCACTTGGAATCGATGTAGAACGACCCCTTCATGCACTCCTTCTGCCAGTCAGGCGTGCCATCATCGAAGCGGCACCGGCCGTCCGGGAAGACCATGATGACCTTCTGCATCCTGTCTTCCTTCGAGATCTGCTGCGAGATCATGTTGTTGCCGAACACGATGGCCGAGAGGATGAGGTCGTTCGGCTCCTGCCCGTACCCGTGGAGGAAATAGATCACCGGATAGTAGAGGTCGTAGTTCTCGGGGTCGTAGTAGCCGGGCGGCAGGAACACCGAAGTCTGGCTGGCCCTGCCGTGCGACTCGAAGTCGAAGGTGATCATGTACTGGTTCGTTATGTCCTGGATTGCGTCCTCGCGGTCGCCTCCAGGCCAGCGGGCGCTCATCGCCATGGACACGGTCTGGAGCCTGTTCAGCACCTGCGAGGCCGTGCCCACGTGGCCGCCGTCGCCGCGCTCCAGCAGGTCCTCGCTGGCGTCCTCGTTCCCGTAGAGGATGATGTAGTTCTTCGGGAGGTGGGCGTAGTCCACTGCAACCGCGTCGAACTGTTCCTCGGCCGTGCTTCCGTAGAGAGACGCGAAGTCGCGGTACAGGCCGACAGGCTCTCCGCGCGCGAGGACCGCGCCGAGGATGCCGTTCTCGCCTGGCCCGAAGTCGAAGAGGTCCCGGATCCCGGCGTCCGTGATCACGTCGATGCGGCGCAACTCGTCGTCGGTCATGGAGGCGATCAGCTGGGGAGCGTCGTGATCCCAGAAGTTGAGGAGGTTGGGGTTGTAGTCGAACTCCCCGTTCCCCTCTCCCAGGTCGAACCCGATGGGTAGCTGGGGAGTTCCCTCCACCCCGTCGATGCCGTAGTCGAGGAAGGGCTCCCCCTCGTCGTACGTGTGGTTGCCCTCGGTCCCGTTCGGGTTGAACTGGTAGTCCCAGTCGTCCCCAGCCGGATCCGGGTCGGTCACGGCGTCGTAGCCCGTCTCGAAGATGCTCGCGACCGCGTCGATGCCGATGTCCTCGTAGGGCTCGCTCGACTGGCCTATCACGGGCTCGTGCGCGTCCCTGCGACCGTTGTCGTTCACGTCCACCGCGAGAGCGATGTCCAGCGGGTAGTACTGGGTGCCGTCGGGATCCCACAGGCCGATGTCGCGGTTGCCATCAGCGTCCGTGCCCTCCGGCCCGTCGCAGAACGTGATCACGGGATAGGAGCCGTCCGGGTTGTAGCGACGATCGTAGAAGTTCTCGACCCTGGCGGCCCCGCCGTCAGCGCACTTCTCCTCGGGCGTGCGCTGCATCCACTCCCAGGAGACCCCGGGCGGCAGGTAGGTCGAATCGGGGTTGTAGAAGCCGGGGTTGCCGAGGGCCCTGGAAATGTCCCTGAAGATCTGGCAGTAGTCCTCGCGGTTGAAGGTCCCGCCCTGTCCGTCCCATCCGTCGTGATAGAACCAGTACTCGAACTCCTGCGAGAACTCGTAGCGCTCGTCCGGAGGTGGCGGCTCGCAGTGCTCGCCGACGTCGCCCGCGTCATCGTCGAGCGCCGTGCAGAACCCACCCAGATGGTAGGTCTGGATGTAGTGGAGCATGCCAGTCCAGTTCGCGGGGCCGCCCAGCGGGGAGATGAAATCGAAGCGCTCGCTGTTCCGGAATCCCACGTAGCCGGCACCTCCGCCGCCCATGCTCACACCGGTGATTCCGCGGAATGTGTAGCGGCGCTCGAAGGTGCGCGTGCCCGCGTCCTCGCTGATGGCCGTCTGGTAGGTTCCGAAGCGGGGTGAGAGGAACTCGAATATCCCGTCGGTCGGGTTCCCGCGAACCCATCCGTTCGCCACGGGGACTATCCGCGTGGAGACGCCTGGCCCCTCGTAGAACACCTCGATCTGGCTCCAGGCTATCCCCTCGGGCAGCATGGCCGCGTTCACCGGCACGCCCATCCTTGCCTCTCGCATCCAGCGAGAGGACGAGGGCGTGAACGCGATGGCAGGTCCCAGGGCGACGTATCCTTCGGGCACGATCGAGTCGGCGCAGGCGATGGTCGCATCGACGGTAGAGAACCTGACGTCGTCGGCGAACTCCACGAAAGCACCGCCCCCGTCGACCTCGAGCCGATCCCCGGGGCCGACGTTTCCCGTTGCGGTACCATCGCACGACCACCCGGTCGATCCCACCGTCACCTCGAGCACGGCCGAGTAGTCGAAATCCGGGTTGCCTGTGTAGGTGGCCGATATGGTTGCCGTTCCCAGGCCCAGCCCTGTGACCGCCACGTCCTTCACGTAGTCACCGGCGTTGAACGTTATCTCGGCCGGGAAGGCGACCCTTCCGGCCTGGTCCTCCGGAACGGCGAGCGTTACCGTGATCGGCTCCAGGGGTGCGGTGAGCACCTTGAGCTTCACCTCCCGCGTCTCCCCCTCGATGAGGCCCAGCGTGGCAGGGGCGAAGTAGATGTCCGTGAGCCACTGCGGAGAGGATCGTCCCTCCTCGCCGCAGGAGGTCACGATCGCCGCCGCCACGAGGGCCAGCACTGCCGCACGTGTCGTTTTCGTCGTGAGGTTCATCAATCATCTCCAGGCTATGGGACCAGGGGTCATCGCGTCTTCCCTGGGGACCGGGCAATCAGCGTAGCACGGGCGTGCCCATCGTGCAAAGCTACCGGAACCGCTACCGGAACCGCCTTCCGAGCGCACAACGTGCCTCGCCTCGCCCTCGCACTGATGATTGACAAGCATGGGGTGTTCGGATAAGTGCGGGGCATGTACGAAACCTCCGACCTCAGGAAGAACCTCAAGATACAGATCGACGGCGAGCCGTACATCGTTGTCGAGGCCCAGTTCGTGAAGCCGGGCAAGGGCGTGGCGTTCACTCGAACGAGACTCAGGAACATGCTGACAGGGAATACGAGCGAGCGCACGTTCCGCTCGGGCGAGAAGTTCGAGCCCGCGGATCTCCTGGAGCAGACCCTGCAGTTCCAGTACGCCGACGACTTCTATCATTTCATGAACACGAGCACCTACGACCAGATCGAAATCCATGGAGACGTTCTAGGGGACGCGAAGCTGTTCCTCCTCGAGAATCTGCAGGTCAGCGTTCTCTTCTTCAACGGCCGGCCGATCGGGGTCACCCTGCCGACCTTCATAGAGGTGCAGGTGACCCAGGCCGAACCGGGCCTCAAGGGCGACACGGCCACGGGCGGCACCAAGCCCGTGGTCATCTCGTCCGGTGCGAGGGTCCACGTGCCTCTCTTCATCAACGAGGGCGACTGGATAAAGGTGGACACGCGTACCGGCGAGTACATAGAGCGAATCAAGCGTTGAGCGCTGCCGCTCCCTTCCATGACCGCGCAGGGATCCTGAAGTTCCGGAGCCGGATCGTCAGGGCGATACGAGAGTTCTTCGACGCGGCCGGATACCTGGAGGTCGAGACGCCCTGCCTCGTACCCTCGACGGTTCCCGAGCCGCACATCGATCTGTTCAGTGTGGAGGGTGGACTCCTCCTCGCGGCGTCCCCGGAGCCGCAGATGAAGCGACTGCTCGCCGAGGGACTCGGGAGGATCTACCAGATCGGTCGTGCGTTCAGGCGCGGGGAGTCCGGAAGGTGGCACAACCCCGAGTTCACGATGCTCGAATGGTACCGGCCCCATGCCGGCCACCTGGACCTGATGGACGAGGTCGAATCGCTCGTAAGCCTCCTCGCGGCGGTCGCTGGCCGGTCCGCGCCGGTATTCTGCAGGATCAGCGTGGACGATGCCTACTCGAGATGGGCCGGATGGCGACCATCGGCCGGGTGGGACGAGGAGAGGTTCTACAGGGATCTGGTAGAGCGGGTCGAACACGGGCTAGTGCATGCCGGGGCGGTATTCCTGCACGGGTACCCGGCGCCGGCGGCCAGTCTGGCCCGCATCGACCCGGCCGATCCGGCCCTGTGCGAGCGGTTCGAGCTGTACCTGGACGGCATCGAGATGGCCAACGCCTTCACCGAACTGACTGACGCTTCCACCCAGGCGGTCAGGCTCGAGGAGTCGAACCGGATCAGGTCGCTCGCGGGTGCCGAAACCTATCCCGTGGACGAGCGTTTCCTGCAGGCCCTCGCGCAAGGATTGCCACCGAGCGCCGGCATAGCCCTTGGCCTTGACAGGATCGTGGCCTGGCTTGCCGGCACCGAGGGGATCGGCCCCGTCATGTCGTTCCCCATAGGGTCACTGTAGAGTTATAAATTACTTCTTGCCGCCGACGGATGCCTTGAGGCTGGCCGTGGGACGGAAGACGACCGTGTTGCGGGCGGGGATGCGGATGGCCTTGCCGGTCCTCGGGTTCGAGCCCTTGCGGGCTGCGCGGAGCTTCCTCTCGAAGGTGCCGAAGTGCGGGAACGCGAACTTCCTGTCCTTCCTCATCGACTTGGTGATCTCGCAGAACACCGAGTCGACTATGTACTCGACCGCCTTCTTCGTGATGCCAGATGGTGCGTCCTTCGACTTCGCTATCCTCTCGATGAGATCGGCCTTCGTCATCTAGTCCTCCTGATACAGGCTTCCTTGGCTGCCCCGGCGGATTGAGCATCCCGATGCCGAAACGCACTCGATGGTATCCACGGGTCAAAGGCTTGTCAAGGAACACCATCGGCCTGCTGGTCTCCGGGGAACCCTCCTCCGTTGACAGCGGCGTTCCGGCATGCTAGCCACTACGGACCTGACGCCCAGGTAGCTCAGACGGTAGAGCGAGGGACTGAAAATCCCTGCGTCGCTGGTTCAATTCCGGCCCTGGGCACTCCCGGCCCGAGGCGTCCTGCCGGGTTCCTGCATGCTTGTACATATATGACATACAGTGCCAGTATCGTCTGATGTGGGAGGCAAACGGGAGCTTGCCCGCGACCCTATTCCCACTCTACGGACTTCACGCCCTCCAGCCCCGATATCTTCTTGACCAACTCGTGCGACTGGAAGGCCTGCCTGATCTTGAACAGGTAGCACAGCTTCGTCTCGCCGCTCGATATGTTCGCCGTGGTCTTCAGGTCCTGGATCTTGGCCTTGGCATCCACGAGGATCCTGTTGACGTGGCCGAGGGTGGCCGTGGAACTTGGAGAGTCCACGAAGATCGTGAGCGTCCTGTGTAGACTGCCGTGGATGTAGATCTCGAGGTAGTGCAGGCCCCAGAGGACGAAGAGCACCAGGATCGTGGAGGCCACGGACAGTGCGTACTGCCCCTCGCCGATCGCGATGCCCAGTGCCGCCACGAACCAGATCGAGGCGGCCGTCGTGACGCCCCTCACAACGTCACCGAGCTTGACCACGACTCCGGCACCGAGAAAGCCTATGCCAGTGACGATCCCGGCTGCGATCCGCCCTGGATCCACCCTGATGATGGCCTCCGCATCTCCAGAGAAGAACCTCGGCGGCAGCTCGGTGGACAGCATCATTATTATCGTCGAACCGAGGCAGACGATCATCAGCGTGCGCAACCCGGCTGCTCGACCCCTCAGCTCGCGCTCGAGCCCGATCGTCCCTCCGAGGACGACGGCGAGCCCCATCCTCAGGAGGTACTCGGGATTCGCCTGCTGTACGATGACGTCCCAGAAACCGTCCATGTAGCCACCTCCACGCCGGTGCAGACTGCGGTTCTCCCCAGACGATCCTCCATGTTATGGAATCCGGAGCTAGGAGACAAAAATCCAGATCAGCCTCCCCGGAGTGGCCTGGTTTCTTCGTACGGCGCAGTT